>NZ_JBIBZU010000016.1:0-208474 GCF_043088245.1 Streptomyces sp. NPDC014623
CGGAGGACCGGGCGGCCATTCTCCTGGAGCCATCAACGGCAAACACCCCATCAGCCACACCCGGTCCTCCCGGACCGCCCAACATTCTTAAGGACTGCCCCATGACTGACCGGCCCTTGACGCTCATGGCAGTACACGCCCATCCCGATGACGAGGCCACCAGCACCGGAGGGATCCTCGCGCGGTATGCGGCGGAAGGCATCCGCACGGTCCTCGTCACGTGTACCGACGGCGGTTGCGGTGACGGAACGGGGGGTGCCAAGCCGGGTGATCCCGGGCACGATCCGGCGGCCGTCGCCTCGGTACGCCGTCAAGAACTCGAGGCGAGCTGCGAGGTCCTGAAGGTCAGCGATCTGGAGATGCTGGACTACGCCGACTCCGGGATGATGGGCTGGCCGAGCAACGACGCCCCCGGATCCTTCTGGCGCACCCCCGTGGAGGAAGGCGCCGGCCGGCTCGCGGAACTCATGCGTCACTACCGACCCGATGTGGTCGTCACCTACGACGAGAACGGCTTCTACGGCCACCCCGACCACATCCAGGCCCACCGCATCACGATGGCGGCACTGGAGATGACCGCGCTGACACCGAAGGTGTACTGGACGACGATGCCCCGCTCGACGATGCAGCGGTTCGAGGAGGCCTTGCGCGAGTTCCAGGAGGACATGCCGGAGCCTGACCCTGCCGAAACCGCCGCGATGGCGGAGATCGGCCTCCCCGACGACGAGATCACCACGTGGGTGGACACCACCGCATTCAGTGGTCAGAAGTTCGATGCGCTGGCCGCGCACGCCAGTCAGGGCGAGAACATCTTCTTCCTCAAGATGGGCGAAGAGAGGTTCGGCGAGTTGATGGGCGTGGAGACCTTCGTACGTGTCAAGGACGCCACCGGCGCGGCCGTACCCGAGAACGACCTCTTCGCCGGCCTGCGCTGATCCGTCCGTCCGGCCGGGGCCGAGGCCGGGGGTCCATCAGCCGCACAACGCGATCGGGCGGGGCACACACCTGAAGACTTGTCCACGCGAGTTCCGCTCCGGCACCCCGTGGTCCGGGCCCTCGTCGACGGCGACGCCGAGGGCCCGGACCACGGGGCCGGCCCGCATGTCCAGGAGTCCCGCGCCTGTGCTCTCAGAAGATCAAGCGGAACAACACCACCACTGCCGACGGAACGACCAGCCCCTGCCTGGCGGTCAGGGGAACGGCGAACGGTCAGACCAGCAAGCCGATGTCGGCCGAGAAGACGGAGCCCGACGTCCGGTGTGACCGCGAGGTGAAGACCACTCCGGGTTGCGTCTTCAGCTCGCACAAGCCGGCATACGTCATGAGTGCCAGCAAATTCCCTGCGGCTGCCGCACACGCTCGGCTGATCCAGAACAAATGGCCCGGACACCACGGGCTGCGAGGCAGCAATCCGTTGGCCTTCCCGGCCGGCGTTGTCCTGGTGCCGGATCCGCCGGCGAGCACCAGGAGCATCGTCGACCACAACCGCGGCGTGATCTGCCCGACGTCATGGGAGCGCGGCTCTCTGACGACGATGTCGCCCGAACCCGGCGTGAAGGACGTGCCGAGCTGCTCCTTGCCGCCGAGTTGCCGCAGGAGGCGGGAAGCCGCGGTGGCAGCCGGGCCATGAGATCGGCGGGTCCGGCGAGTCGCGGCCCACGGCCGGAGCAGTTCCGGGTGACGGCGCCGCCTGCGCCGCCCTCCGGCCCGCCCGCGCAGAGTGATCACAGACCGGCCCGCTCGCACCGAAGCGGACCGCATGAAGCGCCCGGCCGTACCGGAGCGCCCCGGTGCGGCTTCGCCGTCTCCGGGCTCCGCGCGAAGGCCGCGTCAGAAGGGTGTCCGGCGGGGCTTCGCCGTACCACCCGGTGCCACACGGCCATCACGCCCCGCGCAGACCCCCTCAGACCGGGAACGGCACGGTTCCTGCCGGTCACGCTCCGAGGAGTGCGGCCGCGGTGGTGGAGGTCAGGGGCGGGCCCCTCTTCGTTCGCCCCCTTCTCCGTCCGGCCCGGACCTCATTCCTGAAAACGATTATCATCATGCTACGGTCGTCGCACGCCCGTCCCTTGACCTGCCCTTTACCCGGAGTGACCTCGTGCGCGTCCCGCCCCGTCCCCTGTTCCTCCCCGCGGTCCTCGTCGCCTCCGCCCTGCTCACCGGCTGCTTCGCACCGAAGGAAGCCACCGGCAGCGGCGAGGGCGAGCGCCTCCGCGTCGCGATGATGCAGCCGCCGCGCTCGGGCCTCTCCCCTCTCTCCGACGACGCCTTCAAGCTGTCCCGCTGGTCCACGGCGGAGACGCTCGTGAAGCTGAACCCGGACGGCGACGCCGAGCCCTCGCTGGCCACCGGGTGGAAACAGGCCGGCCGGAGCTGGACCTTCACCCTGCGCGAGGACGTCACGTTCCACGACGGCACCGGGCTGACCGCTGAGGCCGTCGTCCGTTCCCTCACCACGGCCGCTGGTGCCTCTCCCAAGCCGCGCATCCTCGACGGCGTCGACCTGACTGCGAGAAAGGGGGCCCCCGGCACCGTGGTCGTCACCACCGCCGAGGAGGACCCCCTGGTCCCGCAGCGGCTCAGTTCCCCTCAGCTGTCGGTCCTCGCGGCGAAGGCGTACGAGGGGAGAACGGTGGATCCCGTCGGTGCCGGCACAGGCCCCTTCGAGCTGACCGAGGTCAACGGCACCTCTTCCGCCACCCTTGACCGCTACGACGACTACTGGGGCGGTACGGCCAAGGCTCCCGGCATCGACGTGACGTTCGTGCCCGACGGCACCGCCCGCGCGGCCGCTCTGCGGAGCGGCGAGGCCGACATCGTCGAGGCGGTGCCCGTCTCGCAGGCCGCACTGCTGGACGAGGACCTGATCACCGAGGTCCCGATGCCGCGCACGAACACGCTGTACCTCAACACGGAGAAGGGCGCCTTCAAGGACCCGGCGCTGCGCGCCGCGGCCCGGGAGGCGGTCGACGCCGAGTCGATCGTGAAGGGCGTGTACGAGGGGAGAGCCGATGTGGCCGAAGGGCTGCTCGGGCCCGCCCTGCCGTGGGCGGCCGACCTGCGCGAGCCGGCGCGCCGTGCGACGCCGGGCGAACCGTCGGGCGAGAGCATCACCATCGGCACGTTCACCGACCGGGCCGAGCTGCCCGAAGTGGCCGCCACGCTGCAACAGCAGCTGGAGAAGGCGGGGTTCGAGGTGAAGCTGGAGGTCCGCGAGTACGCCAACATCGAGTCCGACGCCCTCGCGGGCGCGTTCGACGCGTTCATCCTCTCCCGGGCCACCGTCCTCGATTCCGGTGACCCGGCCGCATACCTCTACAGCGACTTCGCCTCCGACGGTTCGTTCAACATCCCCCAGCTCGCCGACCCGGCCGTGGACAAGGCCCTCGACAAGGCGGGCGCCACACCGACCGGTGACACCCGCCGCCGAGCCGTCGTCGAAGCCGAGGCAGCCGTACTCGCCACCGACGCGGCGGTGCCGATGCTTCACGAGCGTGTGATCCAGGGCGACGCCGCCGACGTGGCCGGCGCGGCCCACGACCCGCGCGAGCGCGAACTGATCACGCTGGACACCCACGTCAAGTGAGGCCGACCACAGCGGGGGTGACCCGCGCCTTCTCCCTCACCGCCGCACTGGCTGCTGTCGGCCTGCTGCCCTGGCTCTCCGGCCGGGACCCGGCTCTGACCGTGCTACGCGCCCGGTCCGCCGAACAGGAACCGACCGAGGAGGCCCTGTCCGCGATCCGCCAGGACCTCGGCCTGGACGCAGGACCGCTCTCTCTGCTCGGTGACTGGGCCACCGGGCTCCCGCACGGCGACTTCGGCACTTCCTGGGTGTCGGGGACGGACGTCCTGCCGTCCGTCATCTCCGGGCTCCAGGTATCACTGGGCCTGATGACCGCCGCGCTGGCGGTGGCGATGGTGCTGGCTGTGGCCCTGGTGGCACCCGTTCTCGTGCGTAACCGGGGATCAGCCGGGGCATTCGCCGCCATGGCCGCCGCCGTGCCCGAGTTCCTCCTGGCCACCGTGGCGCTGCTGGTGTGCGGAGTGTGGCTGGGGTGGCTGCCGACGTCCGGCTGGCAGGGGCCCGAATACGTGATCCTGCCCGCACTCGCGCTCGGCGTCCCCGCGGGCGGCCTGCTCGGGCGGCTCGTCGCGGACGCGCTGCCCGCCGTACTGGACGAACGATGGGTGGAGCTGTGGCGGGGAGCCGGGGTGAGCCGCACCCGGGTCTCGGCTGCGGCTCTGCGTCGCGTACTGCCGCCACTCGTACCGCAGTTCGGTATGGTCGCCGTCGGTCTGACAGGTGGCGCGGTCGCGGTGGAGACCGTCTTCGCGGTGCCGGGCATCGGACGCACCGCGCTGGGCGCGGCCAAGTCCCAGGACCTGCCGCTGCTCCAGGGAGCCGTCTTCGCCCTGCTCACCCTGGGCCTGGCCATCGGCGCGCTGGCCGCCCTCGTACGACGCCGGCTGCTGGGCCCGGCCCTGCTCGACGCCGGGCTGTCGCTGCCGCCGGCCCGCCCTGTCCGGGTACACCCTGCGGTCCCGGCCGCCCTCGGCGCCCTGCTGCTGGTCGCGGTCGTCTGGGGTCTGCTGCGCGACCCGTACGCGGTCGAAACCACAGCGCGGCTGGCCCCGCCCTCCTGGGCGAACCCGATGGGCACCGACGGACTGGGCCGTGACGTGCTGGCCCGGCTCGGCCACGGGGCCGCCTCGACGGTCGGTACGGCGGTTGCCGTGTGCCTGCTGAGCCTGGTGGTCGCACTGGTCCTCGGCTTCCTCCCCGGCATCGCCGCGGGCGCCGCCGACATCGCCAACGCCCTGCCGCCGGTGATCGTCGGCATCCTGGTCGCGGCGGTGGCCGGCCCCGGCACCGGCGGAGCGGCCCTCGCGGTCGCGCTGATCTCCTGGCCGCCCCTGGCCGCCCACGCGGCGGCGCTGGTGCAGGAGGTGCGGGCGTCCGCGTTCCTTACCGCCCAACGCGCCATAGGCGCACCACCGCTGTGGATCCTCACCCGGCACGTCCTGCCGTCCGTCGCAGCCCCGGTCGCCCGCCACGCCCTGCTGCGGCTGCCCGGCATCGCCCTCGCCCTGGCGTCCCTGGGATTCCTCGGCCTCGGCGCCCAGCCGCCCGCTCCCGAGTGGGGTCTGCTCCTCGACGAATCCCGCGCGTACGTGGAACGCGCACCCTGGGCAGCCCTCTCCCCGGCCGCCGCACTGGCCCTGCTGGCGGGACTGGCCGTGTCGGGCGCGGCATACGCGCAGGGCCGGGGAGGCAGGCACACGGCCGGCCGCACTGTACGGAAGGAGACCGCCCATGCAGTCCGAAGCACTGCTGTCGGTCCGTGACCTGCGGATCGCGTTCGGCGCCGTCGAGGCGGTGCGCGGGCTGACCTTCGACGTCCGCCCGCGCGAGGTTTTCGCCCTCGTCGGGGAATCCGGCGCGGGCAAGTCCCTCACCGCCCGGGCGCTGCTGGGCATGGTGCCGCGCGGCGCGACCGCCGGCGGCAGCGTGCGGTTGCGGGACTCCGGGGATCTCGTCGCCGAACGCGGACGCCGGATCACCCTCGTCCCTCAGGACGCCCTGTCCGCACTGTCCCCCGTCCACCCCGTCGGCGATCAGCTCGCCGCTGCCGTACGGTCGGTGCGGGGCCTGTCCCGCAGGGACGCGCGCGCCCGGGCCGTGGCGGCACTGGACCGGGTCGGTATCGCCGACGCCGCGCGCCGGGCACGGGCCTACCCCCATGAATACTCGGGCGGCATGCGACAACGCGCGGTGATCGCCATGGCGACGGTCAACGAGCCCGACGTCGTCGTGGCGGACGAGCCGACCACCGCGCTGGACGAGGAGCGCCGTGAGCAGGTTCTGCGGGTACTCGCCGAGCAGCGGGAAGCGGTCGGCGCCGCGCTGGTCCTCGTCACCCACGACCTGGGCGTCGTACGGGACCACGCGGACCGCGTGCTGGTGATGTACGCGGGGCGGGCGGCCGAACTGGGCACGGTCCGGCAGGTCCTGGACCGCCCGCGCGCCCCGTACACGGCGGGCCTGCTGGCCTCGCTCCCGCAGGAAGGCCTCAGACGCCGCCGGCTGCCGGTGCTCGGCGGCGCCCCGCCCGCCCCGGACGCCCTCGGGCCGGGATGCGCCTTCGCGCCGCGCTGCCCACTGGCGACGGTCTCCTGCCGCGACCGCGAACCCGAACCGCAGACCGTGGGCGGCCGCCTGGTCGCCTGCCATCACGCCGCCGACGTGCCCGACCCTCTCCGGGAGTTCGTGTGAACCACCCCCTGCTGGACGTCCACGGCCTTGTCGTCCGCTACGGCCCGGTGACCGCCGTGGACCACGTCTCGTTCGCACTGGACGCCGGTGAGACCCTTGCTCTCAACGGACCTTCCGGGTGCGGCAAGTCCTCCACGGCCCTCGCCGTACTCCAGCTGCGCCGGCCCGACGCCGGGAGGGTGCACTTCGAGGGGCGGGAGCTGACGTCCCTGACCGAACGCGAACTGCGCCCGCTGCGCCCGCGCATGCAGCCGGTCTTCCAGGACCCTTACGGGTCGCTCAGCCCCCGCCACCGCGTCCACGACGCGGTGGCGGAGCCGCTGAAGGTGCACGGCAGGTGGGACCCGGCCGGCGGACCCGCCCGCGTGGCCGAACTGCTCGACCGGGTCGGCCTCGACCCGTCGTGCGGGGACCGCCGTCCGCATGAGCTCTCCGGCGGCCAGTGCCAGCGGGCCGGAATCGCCCGCGCCCTCGCCTCCGGACCGCGGCTGCTCGTCCTCGACGAACCGGTGTCGGCACTCGACGCGTCCGTGCGGGCCGGCGTGCTGAACCTGCTCGCCGATCTCCAGGACGAGCTGGGCCTCGGTTACCTGTTCATCTGCCACGACCGCGCGGTCGTACGGCACTTCGCGGACCGGGTGATCGAGATGCGGGACGGGCGGATCGTCCCCGCTTGAGGACCGCGCCGAGGCTGAGCGGGCAGCCGTGAGCTTCGAGGAGATCATTCCGAGCTCCTCGAAGCTCACCCGGACCATGGAGAAGTGGCGCGCCCGCACGTACACAGCGCCGGTCTCCCCGGCGCGTCCGTACAGGCCGGAAACGCCGTGATCTCGCTGTCCGCGGAGGAGGGTGCACACGCCTGCCCCGTCTTCGGGCACCGGCGTCACCGGTCTCCCGGGCAGGGACGTCAGCCGTGCCCACAGCGGGGGCCGAGGGCGGCGTCCCCCTGCCTGCCTGCTGCACCGTCACCGTCACCGTCACCGTCACCGTCACCGTCACCGTCACCGTCACCGTCACCGTCACCGTCACCGTCACCGTCACCGTCACCGTCACCGTCACCAGGAGCATCAGCTCTTCGGGACTGCTCATTCGCGCCGGCCTTTGCCGTTCTTGTCGGCCCTGCGACAGGCTCTCAAGGGCCGGGGGTCCCTGAGACAGGCTCTCAGGGACCGGGGGCACTGCCTCGGGACGGCCGTCGCCTGTCCCGGGTGGTCAAGCCAGGAGGTGAACGAGGCTGCGGTTGAGTGCGCTGCCGGGGCGACCGGTCAGCTCCTCCCAAGTGCCTTCCTCGGTGACGCGCCCGGCGTCGATGACCGCTATGCGGTCGCACCGGCGGATGGTGGCACGGCGATGGGCGATGACAACGGTCGTGCGCCCCTCCTGGTGCAGTGCCGTGGCGAGTCGGGCGTCGCTCTCGTTGTCCAGGTGGGCGGTGGACTCGTCCAGGATCAGGACTCTCGGCTGCGTCAGGAGCGCGCGGGCGAGGGCGATGCGGGCTCGCTGGCCTCCGGAGAGGGTGGCTCCGCGCTCAGCGACCAGCGTGTCCATCGCGGCGATCCGGTCGGCTCCGCACAGACGGGCCGTTTCGGCGAGGAGGTCGTCTTCGGCCTCGGGAGCGGTGAGCCGGAGGTTGTCGGCGAGCGTGCCGTGGAAAAGAGGTGTCTCCTGTCCGACCAGCGCTACGGTCCGCCGGAATTCGGCGTCGTCCACCTCGCGTACGTCGATCGGGGTCCCTTCGGAAGGTATCAGCTCTACCGAGCCCGCAGCCGGGTCCCAGAAACGTGCCAGGAGGTGGGCGCATGTCGACTTCCCGGCACCCGAGGCGCCGACCAGGGCAAGCGTCTGTCCCGCTGGAACGGTCAGGTCGATGCCGTCCAGCACAGGACCGCCGCCGTAGTCGAACCTCACCCCGTGCAACCGGACGCCCAGGGGGCCGGGGGGAAGCGGGCGAGGGGAGGCCGGCGGCGGGGCGAGGGCCGGAGCCTTCACCGCGGCTCCCACACGGGAGGCGGCGGCGCGCAGGGACACCGCCTGGCTCAGGGACCGGGCGGACTCCGCGACGGGGCCGAGGACAGCGAGGGCGAGGGCCATCGCTGCGGGCGCCCACGCTCCGTGCAGCCGCCCCGAGGTCACGGACTGCGCCACCACGGCCACCACCCCGAGGACGGCCACCACGATGAGAAGGTCGCGGACCGCGGCAGCCAGGGCCTCCCAGGTCGCTTCGAGGCGTTGGGCGTCGCCCACCCGGCGTCCGCGTTCCGCCAGTCGGCGTCGTCGGCTGTCGAGGGCGCCGAAGGCCAGCAGTTCCCGCAGTCCGTCAACGGCCTCGACGGCATCGGCCGACAGTTCGGCGCCGGCCTGCCGCGTGCGGGCACCACGCTTCGCGCGACCGCGTGCTTCGGCGAAAGGAGCCAGGGTGAGCAGAGCCGCGATCGGCAGCACGGCGGCCAGCAGCCACGGCTCGACCGTGGCGAGCACTGCCGTACCGGCGGTGAAGACCGTGCCCGAAGCGAGGAGCTGGGCGGTGGTGTGGGCGTAGAAGAACTCCAGCGCCTCCACGTCGGCCATCGCGGTGGTGGCGAGATCCCCGCTGCGCCGGCCTGCGACCCGGGCGGGCGCGCTGCGGGCGAGTCCGTCGAAGACACGTACGCGCAGTGCGGCGAGAACCCTGTAGGCCAGGTCGTGCGAGAGGTCCATCTCACGCCAGGTCATCAGTGTCCGCAGGAGGACCAGGGCCACGATCACGCCGACGATGCCGGAGGACGGTGCCCTGCCCTCGATCACGGCCGTCCCCACGGTGTGCGCAGCCGACGTCAGCAGCGCGACGAGGGAGCCCTGTTCGAGGAGTGCGGCGGCGCACGTGCGGGCCGTCATGACCCGGTGCCCGGCAAGGGCGGGGAGCAGGGCGCGAAGCGCACCGCGCTCGGGCACGCTCGTGCCGGTGGCCGGGGTGTCCGTGTCGTTGCTCATGCGGCGAGTTCCTCGGAGTGGGTGCGGCCGGCCTCGACGAGCCGTGCGTAGACGCCCCCGGCCCCGGCGAGCCCGGCGTGTTGACCGATGGCTTCGACACGTCCGGCGTCGAGGACGACGATGTGGTCGGCGTGCTGGACGGCGGCCAGCCGGTGGGCGATCACGAGGACGGTCCGATCGCGGGTGGCGTTCGCCAGTTCGCGGACGATGTCCGCTTCGCGGCGTTCGTCGACCGAACTCGTCGCCTCGTCGAGGACGAGCACCCGGGCGTCCGTAAGCAGGGCACGGGCGAGTGCGAGCCGCTGTCGTTGGCCGCCGGAGAGGGTGGCGCCGCGTTCGCCGAGGACGGTGGCGTAGCCGTCGGGCAGGGCTGTGATCTCGTCGTGGATACCCGCGGTGCGCGCCGCCGCCGTCACCTCGTCGTCCGTGGCGTCCGGCCGGGCCAGGCGCAGGTTGCCGGCGATGGTGGCATGGAAGAGGTACGTCTCCTGCGACACCACGGCGATGCCCTGCCGGAGTGCTTCGAGGGAGTAGTGGGCGGTGCTGCGCCCGTCGAGGGTGATCCGGCCTTCGTCGGGGTCGTGGTGACGCAGGAGCAGGGCGAGCAGTGTGGACTTGCCTGCGCCGGACGGGCCGACGATCGCGGTGGTGCGTCCCGCCGGGGCGGTGAAGGAGACGCCGTGGAGGGAGGGCTCCGGTGCGCCGTCGTAGGTGAACCTGACGTCTTCGAAGCGGAGCGCCGGAGGTGCAGGCCGGTGGATGGATGCCGTTCCGGTGTCCCGGACCGCTGGTTCGGCGGTGCGCAGGGCCGCGATCCCGTCCGCGGCCGAGGCACCCAGGTAACCGGCGTGCCATTCGCGAGCGAGGTCGCGGACCGGCCGGAAGCACTCGGCAGCCAGTAGCAGCACCAGATAGGTGCCGGTTGCCGTGGTGGATCCGCTGACGGCTGACCAGCAGCCGAGGAGTGCCGCGGCAGCGGTGCCGCCCTGGATGGCGAGGTCGGTGATGCCGGTGTCGACCAGGGAGACGCGCAGTTTCGCGACGGTCGCCCTGTGGAGCGCCCTCGATCGCTTCTCCAGGCGTTCGCGGGTACGGCCGACCGCGCCGGCGGCGCGGAGAGCGGGCATGCCTTGCAAGGCTTCCAGATAGTCGGCGCCCAGTCCTTCGTACGTGTCCCAGTGCTCCTTGCCGCGAGTGGCCAGGAGCCGGTCCCAGGCGCGCGGGCCGAACAGGGCCAGCAGCAGCGCCGGTACGAGGCCGAGCAGCGCCATCGGTTCCACCACGGCCAGTACGGCGAGCACCAGGGGCGGCACGGTCAGGGCGATCAGGAGCTGGGGCAGGTAGCGGGAGACATAGGCGTCGACGCCCTCCACTCCGTCTACGAGGGTGGTGCGTACGGCTCCGGCGCGCGCGGTGCTCAGATGCGCGGGCCCCAGCCGCCCCAGGTGCGCGAGAAGCTCGTCCCGCAGAGCCACCCTCGCCTCCGCTCCGGCGCGGGTGGCGGTGCGCCGCTGCCAGGTGCTGAGTCCGGCTCGGACCGCGACAACGAACAACACGGTGGGGAGCAGCCAGGGAAGCTGTGTCGTGTGGCCGCGGGCGAGGCCTGCCAGCGCGACGGCGAGCAACACGGCCTGTGCCAGGTGGGTGAGGGTGACGGCCCCCTGGAGGAGACTGGCGGTGAGCAGCGGCCGCCGTACGCGGCGGGCGGCACGGCGCAGTTCGGGGTGGACGATCACGGGGTGTTCTCCTCGTCTGCGTGGAGGGTGCCGAGGGCCAGTGCGTGGACGACCCAGTCCCGGCCGGGTGTGGCACCCAGCGCGGCCCCGAGGTCCGCCTGTTGCCAGGAGCCGACGGGCCGGGCAGCCACACCGTGGTGTCGGGCGGTGACGTGGGCCAGATGGACAGCGAAGCCGGCCCGCAGGTGAGCGCGGCGGATGTGCGGCTCGTCGGCGTCCTGAGGACAACCGATGGCGAGCAGGACGGCACCCGCGTCCGCGATCCATGCCTGGCCGGCGGCCCAGACCGCGAGCGTGGGCCGGGCCTCCCCCACGGCGAACCGTCGCAGGGTCCTGCCGTCGGTGCCCAGCTCCATCAGGCCGGGCCGCGGGGGGCCGACGGCCACGCACCAACGCAGGTCGCTGCCGCCCGCGCGGGTGGCAGCGGTGAGAACCGCCCGTAAGGCCTCCGGGGCCGGCCTGCCCGGCAGCGGCGGCGGTGCGCTGCGACGGGCCAGCAGCTCCTCGGGAGCCGGGGGCCTCTCCGGCGGCTGAGAACCCACGGGGGCCCCGGGGGCAGGGAGGGACGGGGCGATCCGTAGGAAGGCGAGGGGGAGCTCGGCTTCTCCGTCCAGGTGGAGTTCGGGTGCGGTCATACCCAGGGCACGAGCCGCGAGGAACAGCGCGGCGGCGGCGTGCCCGGCGTCGAGGAGGAGCAGCGGCCAGGCACGGTGGCCGTAGTGGGAGATCGTGCGACGTGCGGTGACTGAAAGTTCGGCCCTGATCCCCGGCGGCGCGGTATCGGTTCGCCCGCCGAGAAAGTGCACGTGGTCGCGCAGTGGGTCGTAGCCGTAGCGCCCGGGCGGAAGAGGGCATCCCGCGCCCAGGACGAGTTCGGTGTCCACCGGGTGCAGTGCTCCGGCGGAGGGTGCGGGCCGCAACCGGCCGGAGCCGTCCGAGGCACGCAGCGAAAGGCGCAGCAGGGCTCTCAGGTCAAGGTCCGCGGGGCCCGCCTCGGGGACCGTCTGCGGCCGTCCCGGCCAGGCCGGGACGGCGGGCCCCGCAGGTGTGTCCGGGGAAGGAGGCCTGGGCGAGCGGGCGTGGGCGAGAGCGGTCGCGAGGCCCTTCGGACGGTTCTGATCGAGGTGGTGCACGGGGTTCCTCACATGTGGGGCGGAGGCGCCAGCGTGAAATCTTCCGGTGCGCCCGGGGCGTTCGTCCGCCAGCCCCGTCGCACGGCTGCTTCGGCGAGCCGCGGGCAGCCGAAGTATCCGAAGGCCGCCGGGGCGTTGGGGAGGAGCCCGGATACGAGGACCCGGGCCACTCTCAGAGAGGTCTCGGCCACGTCCTCGGTGGTCAGGTCGAAGGTCATGACACGATGACCGCCCGCGTGCAGTGCCTTCTCCAGCCGCTCACGGCTGCCGGGCTCGATCGCGTCGACGGGCACGGTCCGGCGGGCGGGTTCGGTGAACCGCCGGGTCTCGGCCGTCATCCGTTCGTCCAGCCAGACCTGGACGTGGGCTCCCAGGTCCCGTACGTGTTCGAACTGCTCACCGCACGCGTCGAGGTAGCGTCCGTCGGCGCGGTGCTCCAGGTAGAGCCCACGGGCGAGCAAGCCGGCCTCGACGGCTTGGAAGACCCAGCCGTCGGAGTCGGTCAGGCCCTGTGTGAAGACCCAGGTATGGACCGCTTCCAGTACCGCCTTGCGGGCGGCTTCGGCGGGGTCGTACTTGCAGGCGAACCCGGCTGCGTACAGACCGAGAGCCGGGTCGTGGACGAGCGCGGCGACGCACGGGGCGAACTCCGACTCCATCTCGACCAGATGGACGTCCAGCGCGGATCCGGCCAGGTCGTCCATGAGGCCGGGCACGCTGGCCGCGTCGATGCCGCGGGCCGGTCCGTCGAGGTGCCACCACAGTTCCAGGGCGTCGCGTTCGACGACCTCCAACAGCCCGCGTTCGACAGCATCGTCGAATCCCTGCCCGGTGGCTATGCCCGCGTAGTTGAGGTGGTGGGTACGCGGCAGCTCCCGCAGGTCGCCTTGGCGCCAGTTGAGGTGGGTGAGGGCGACGGGCGCCCAGACCTCCGTGGTCCGTCCGTCCGGCAACCGCTCGGTGCCGCGGGTCCACAGGGAAGGAGTGTCCTCGGCGAGTCGGCGGTAGGGGAACTTGGCCCTCGTGTACTGCCACGGCGCGTACACGGGCAGCTCATCGGGACCGTAGAGCCGCAGGCCCCTCTGAGCCAGCTCGGCGGCGGTGGCGCGCAGAGGGGCATCGGGGTGACCGGGCGGCGGCACGCGGTTACCGCAGTACCGTTCGATCCCTTCGGCTATCGCAGCGATTCTCGCTTGCTCGGGGTCTTGGAAGGTGGTCCCCAGGGACACCCGGTCAGCGGGCCACAAGCCCAGTTTCCGGGCGTCGGCTATCTCGGCCGTGAGTGCCGTGTAGCGGGGCGGGGCACCCGCGGGGTGCTCGACGGGCTTGACCTTGCGGACGATGCCGCAGACGGGGTCGACGAGAGCTTCCAGCGGCAGCGCCGTCATCGCAGGATCTCCTTGGTGGGATCGACGGACGAGGGAGGGGAGGGAAGGACGTGCAGACTCAGCGAGACACTCGGCGGGTCGACTGCTCGCCGGGAGGCGAGCAGCCGGTCAGCGGTCATCGGGTCGCCCCCGGTGTGGGGGTTGCGCGCGTGGGCCGGGAAATGGTGTCCGGCGATCTCGAGCCGCAGCCGCGTGCCGGCCGTCAGCCGGCGGGCGAGACGCCCGAGCCCGATGGTGAACTCCCCGCTGCCGGCCGCTCTTTCCTCGCGCCGGAGAATGCCGACGGCAAGGGGCTCGGCGGTTCCTTCCGGTGCGAGGGCGACGAGGCGGGCGGCCCAGTCGGCGGACGGGGTGTCGGCGGTGGCCCGCAGGCGTACACGCACGGGCCCGACGGCGTCGAGCGGGCGCGGCAGCGGCCGGGTGACCAGCACACAACGGTCGGGGGGGTCCCCCTCGGGCACGGTGAGGTCGTCGGAACGGACGGGGCGGTCGGGGTCGGCGGTGAAGACGGAGCCATGGAGCAGCCGCAGCCGCTGTGCGGCCGGCGCGCCCTCGGTGCCGGCGGGCAGCCAGAGGTCACCGCCGCCCAGCGCCACCGCGCCATGGTGCCCGGGAGTGAGGTCGCCGCCCAGGGCACGGAGTACCCAACGCGCGTACAGTTCGCCGAGGCTCACGCGGTGCGCGGGACCTGCGTCAGGTCCGGGCGCGGTGACGAGACCGTGTCCCCACGGGCCCAGCAGCAAGCGGGCCGAGGGCCCGGCCCAGGCGCGCCACAGGGCGACGGTGTCCTCGGTGAAGTGGTCGTGGTGGCCTCCGACCGCGAGCAGCGGGATGCCGGCGTGGGCGGCCCGGGAGGTGAGACGGCCGCGATCGTCACGCCGCCACAGACCCGCCCAGGAAGGCAGGTTCCGGCCCAGCCGCTCGGGGAGGCCGGTGAGCGGCAGGTGGTGCAGCAGACCGGGATCCGCCGCCAGGGCCCTCTCCAGCGCGCGTTCGTCGGAGTCCCGCCGGTCTCCGTGGGCAGCCCACCACCCGGCGCGGGCCAGCAGCTTCTCCGTACCGGAGGGTTCACGCGCAGTCTCCGTGGCACCGAGGGCGGGCACGGCGGCGATGACAGCGCTCGGCCGGTCTTCCCCGTGTGCTTCGAGGGCGAGGGAGAGAGCGCAGTAGGCGGCGTAGGAGGCGCCGACGGCGACATACCGCCCGTCGCTCCAGGGCTGTCGACGGATCCATCGGGCTGCCGCCGCCCCGTCGGCTGCCTCGTTCTGGTACGGGCACCACTTCCCCGGCGACGCGAATCGGCCCCGCACGTCCTGGACGACGGCGGCGAACCCTCTGCGTGCCCAGCCCCGCGCCTCGGCCAGGTGCCGGGCACGGTCGTAAGGAGTACGGATGAGGACGGCGGGAAAGGGGCCGGCGCCGCCGGGCAGACACACATCCGTGGCGAGGCCTTCGACGGTCGGACGGAGGACCGTCATCTGTCCTTCTTCGGCATGCGCGCGACATCGGGTACCGGCAGGACCGGGTGCTCGGTGACGGTCAGCGTGCGCAGGTCCACCTGCCGGATCCTGCGCCGTGCCGGGAAACCGGCCGTGTCGGGGGCGCCGGTGGCCCACCGGCTGAGGTCGTCGGCGAGCAGGGCCGCGAGCAGCGCGGCGGCGGGGACGGTGAGCCGGACGGGCACGCCGGAGGCCCGGGGCCCGCTCCAGTATGCGGACAGCTCGCGGTGGGCGGGGGTGGCGGCGAGCCGGCGGGCACGGACGTGAGCCGCCGTGACGTCTTCGGGAGTGGAAGCGAGGGGCTCGACGTACGCCTGCCAGCCCTCATGGTGGCAGCGCAGCCAGGCCACCCCGTGCTCCGGCAGCCGGTCGGCGGCGTCCCACAGCCCGTCGGGGACGGGCCCGTCGAGACACCACACGACGGCGGCGGGATTTCCTTCGAGGAGGCCCTCGATACCTGGCGGCGATACGTCGTCGGCGGTCACGGCGGTGGTCGTCGTCCGCGGCTCGGCGCCCAGTGAGGCGAGGTGCGCGGCGAGCGGTTCGGTCAGGGCCGCGGCGCCCAGCAGCCGTACGTGCCGACGGGCAGCGGGCCACTTCGGACGTTCGGGTTCCTCCACCAGATACCCAGCCTCCGCGAAGGCTCGTACGACGCGCACGAGTTCGTCGCCTTCCGGGACCGCGCCGGCACCGGAGAGCAGGGAGAGCAGGGTGTCCTGGTCCTCGTCCCGTGTCCGGACGCTGAGGAACTCCCCGTCAGCGGTGCGCACTGCGAGATTCCGCCCTGGCACGGCGACGACCTCGACACCGGGTGCGAGCTGGTTGCGGGACACGATGTTCCTCCTGACGACAGGTACGCGGGAAGGGGCGTGGGCCCGCCCGAAAGGCAACGGGCGGACCCACGGTCGAGAGTGGCCGGTCTCGGCTACTCCTCGGTGTCCTCGAAGGGGTTCTCGACGAGCGCGTTGGAGTGGGAAGCCGAGTCGTGGGCCAGCTGGCCCGGGTCGGCGATCGGCGCGAAGACCTGCTCGTTGTCCATGAACTCTCCTTGTTCGTAGGGGAGATACGCCGTTCGGGTGAACGTCGTAACGGTGACACTAATGGAACTGATTTTCATATTCTAGAGCCGGAAGAGGGTGATCTGGGTAACACACCGGCCAGCCGCCCTCGGGGTCCCGGCCGACCCGGCCGGCCACGTTCAGCACCTCCGCCAGCAGTCCCGGTGTGACGACTTCTCCCGGCGTCCCGTCCGCCACCACGCGACCGTCGCGCAGGGCGACTATGCGCTCGGCGAACCGGGCGGCGTGGGCGAGGTCGTGCAGCACCATCACCACGGTGAGCCCGCGTTCCTCCCGAAGCCGGACCACCGTCTGCATCACATCCAGCTGGTGGTGCAGGTCCAGATAGGTGGTCGGCTCGTCGAGCAGCAGGACTCGGGTGTCCTGGGCGAGTGCCATGGCGAGCCGCACCCGCTGCCGCTCCCCCCCGGACAGCGCGTCGACGTCACGGTCGGCCCACCGCTCCACACCGACATCACGCAAAGCCCGACGCACGACGGGGTCGTCGCCCTCGCGCAGCATGCCCAGCGGGCCACGTGCCGCGTACCGCCCCTGCCGCACTAGGTGACGGACCGTCATGCCCGGTACGGCGGGAGCCGACTGGTGCAGCAGCGCCACCCTGGCCGCCGTGGCCCGCCGGGAGAGCCCGGCGAGGTCGTCCCCGCCGAGCAGGACACGCCCCCGGCCGGGCCGCAGCAGCCCGGCGGCCAGCCGGAGGAGGGTCGACTTGCCGCAGCCGTTGAGGCCGATGAGGGCCGTCAGCTCGCCCGGCCGCACGGTCAGGTCGACGCCCCGCAGCACGGGCCGTGAGGGATAGCCGAAGTGGACATCCTCCATGTGGATGCCCATGGACTTGGTCATGCTCGGTCCTCCGTCGGTGTCAGAAGGTACGGCTCGGCGTACGGCGTACTACGACCAGCAGCAGCGCGGCGCCGAAGCACGCGGTGAGCGCCCCGACCGGAAGTGTGAGCCGCCCGGAATCCAGCGTCGCGGCGAGCAGCCGCGAGGACAGCTGTGCCGCGGCGTCCGCCCCGCACACCACGACCGCGCCCAGCAGGGCCGCACCGGGGAGCCCCACCCGCAGGTCCGCGCCGAAGACGGCCACGGCCAGATGCGGGACCAGCAGTCCCACGAAGCCCAGCGCTCCGACCGCGGCCACGGCCCCTGCCGTCAGTGCCACGGCGCACAGCAGGGCGAGGGTCCGCGCCCGCCGGGCCGGGAGGCCGACGGACATGGCGATGTCGTCGCCGCAGCGCAGCAGGGTCAGCGGCCCGGTCAGCAGCCACGCCGCGACCCCCCAGACCAGGGCCCAGGGCCACAGCAGGTGCCAGTGCTCCCACACCCGGCCCTCCGTCGTTCCCACCAGCCACTGCACAACGCTCCCGAGCTCCCCCGGCTCCACGAGCAGCACCATGGCGGTGAGCCCGCCGAGCACCGCGGAAACCAGCACTCCGTGCACGGCGGTCCGGGCGGGATCCCCGTCTCCCCGGCCGACGAGCAGCCAGAGCAGCAGCGCTCCGGCGCATCCGCCCGCGCACGCGGCGAGGACGACGGCCAGGGGCGACTCCCACCCCGCGAGCCCCAGGGCCGTGGCCGTGACCGCACCGAGAACCGCCCCCGGCGTCACGCCTGTCACCTCCGGCCCGGCCAGAGGGTTGCGCAGCGCGGACTGCAGGATCAGCCCCGCCACGGCGAGGCACGCACCCGCGCCGAGGGCCACCAGCATTCTGGGAAGCCGCAGTTGAAGCAGGATGTGACGTTCCGTCGCGTCGCCACCACCGCTCAGCACGTCCCAGACGGCGCCGGGGGACATGCCGCGCCCGGCCACCAGTTCCAGCACGGCGCACACGACGGCCGAAACCGACAGCGCCACGAAACGCCACTTCACCGCGCTTCCTCCGTTCCAGTCGCCCCGTCGGGCGGTGGCACTGTGCCGCGGCCGCCGGGTTCTCCCCGGCTGCCGCTCCCCCGGCCTCCGTCACGAGGTGCTCCGGCGGCCGCGCCAGGGGCGCCGGGGCGCGCTCCAGGCACCGGCGTGCGTACCGCGGCCACTCCGGTCCGACCGCCCACGGCCGTCCGGTCGCGGCGACGGGAACGCATCAGGGCGATCCCGGCCGGCACCCCCAGCAGGGCCGTCCAGGCACCGGCCGGTGTCTCCACGGGCGCCAGCGCCAGCCGGGCCGGGACGTCGGCGACCGTCACGACGACGGCGCCCCACGCGGCGGACCAGGGAAGCCAGCGCACCGCTCCCCCGGAAGGGTTGAACCATCGCGCCAGGTGCGGGGCGAGGAACCCCACCCACGCGACGGGTCCGCACACGGCCGTGACGGGCGCGATCAGCACGACGGCGATGGCGAGCGCGGCCAGCCGCGCACGCTGGGCGCGCACGCCCAGCGCCTCGGCATCCTCGTCACCCAGGCGCAGGACCGAGAGCACCGGCGCACAGAGCACGAGGGCGGGCACCGCGACGAGGAGCCACGGCCACAGACCCGAGACGTCCTCCCATGTCCGGCCGGAGAGGGAACCCAGCAGATACCGGTAGATGAGCTGAAGGTCCAGCTGGTCCGCCATGACCATCAGGACCAGCAGCGCGGCCTGCAACGCGGCTGCCACCGCGGCACCGGTGAGCAGCACCGCGGACGGGCTGCGCCCCAGCCCTGCGGCGAGCAGGGTCAGCCCACCGCCGAGCGCGGCCCCGCCGAGGGCGAGCAGGGGCTGGACCGCGGCGGGCAGTGACAGGGTCAGCACCAGCGGGGCGGCCACCCCCAGCGCGGCCCCGGACGAGACGCCCAGCATCTCGGGTACGGCGAGAGGATTACGGAGCGCCTCCTGGAGGACGAGTCCCGCCGCCCCCAGACAGGCTCCCGCGATCAGCGCCAGCACCAGGCGCGGGACGCGGAGTTCGTTGACGACGATCCCGGCCAGCGTGGTGTCTCCGTCCAGCACCACACCGACGAGCCGATGCGGTGGGACGTACGGGGTACCGAGGCAGAGCGCACAGGCCGAGGTGACGGCCAGTACCGCGATCGCCAGGAAAGGCTGCCAAGACCGTGCGGTCCGTGCGCTCCGGCCGTCCTCGTCTGTCCCATGACCCGCCGCAGCGGGTGTCAGGAGGGCCGCCTTCACCGCAGTGCGGCCGTGGCCTCGTCGAGCACGATGCCCAGCGAGCGGGTGCCGCGTCCCTTGGCCCACGCCTCTGCGTCCACCTCATGGACGTCGCCGTTCTTCACCGCCGGGATCTTGCCCCAGAGGGGGTTCTTCGCCAGCTTCTCCGACAGCTTGCCGTCCGTCCCACCGAAGCTCATCGTCTCGACGAACAGCACGTCGACGTCCCGGGCGAGGATCTCCTCGAGGCTGTAACTTCCCTCCACACCACGGGACTTCCAGGGGTAATCGGCGATCTTGGGGAGCAGGCTGGCGGCCACGTCACCTTCCGGGGTCGCGACGCCGAAGTTCTCGTCACTGCCGTAGATGATGAGGGCGGTCTTGTCGCTGGGGGCTTCCTCGGCTTCGGCGAGCTTGGCCCGGAAGACCCTTTCCGCCTTCTCCCCCTCGGTGGTGCGGCCGGTGAGGGCGGCGGTGTCGCGCAGGTAACCCACGCTGTCCTCCCACGTCTCGGGCTGCATGGCCCAGAACGTGGTCGCGCCCTTCAGGGCCGGGGTGAGCTTGCCATGGGTGTCCCCGAGGCCGATCACGAGGTCCGGCTTGTGGGAAAGGATCGCTTCCACCTCCGGGGCGATGAACCCGCCGGGGATGACGTCGACCTCCTCGGCCTTGGCCTCCCCGAGGAAGCGGGGGTGAGGGAGCAGCGCACTGTTGGTGGCCGTCGGGACGATGCCGAGCTCGGTCAGGATGTCATCACAGAGTGCGAACAGGCAGACGATGCGCTCCGGTTCCTTCTCCAAAGAGATCTTGACGCCGTTGACGTCGGTCAACTCCGTCGTCGCCTTGATGGGTTCGACAGTGACCTCGGTCCTCGGGGCGGGCTTCGCGTCGTCATTCACGGCCTCGTCGGAGGACGAACCACAGCCGGCCAGGACGGAACCCACTGCTACCGCGGTGAGCCAACTACGGACGAATCTGGACGGTGCGCGCAGCATGGAAGCCCTCGCTTCTCCTCAGGAACCTGGAACGCACCGAAGATACATGATAATCATTTTCATTCGACCGGAATGCTGGAGGACACATGCCCGCCGCCGCCCCCGCACTGCTCGTCTCCGACCACGTGGCCGGCTCCGTCAGCGTGCTGACCGTGCCGGACGGCACCGTCACGGGACACCTCACCGGGCGTCACATCTCCGAGCACGCAGGGTTCTTGGCCCTTCCCGAAGGACGGGTCGCCTGTGTCGACGAACGCCGGGGAGAACTGCTGGTACTCAACCCCTTCGGCGACGAACTCGTGGAAGCCGCCGTCCCGGTGGCCGTGCCGGCCGAGCATCTGGCCTGCGACCCCTCCGGACGCCGGCTGGCCGTCACCACCGGCCTGGGCAAGAACACCGAGCCCTGGTCGGACCTCCTGACGGTCGTCGACCTCGCCACCGGGGAGGCCGCACGGGTGCGTACACGTGTGGGTGAACCAGGCGTGACGGTCCTCGGCGGTGACGACCCGCTCGTCGTACTGCGGCACCGGCAGCCCGGCGCGCTGGCCGTCCACCGGTTCGCGGATCTGCTCACGGCCCGGCCCGGCTGCCCTCCGGTCACGCCCGACACACTCCTGCCGCTGCCCGACGACGGTCACGGCGACGCACAGGACCCCCGCTCGGGCCGCACGTTCGCCGCCACGAGCGAAGGAGTGCACCCGGCGCGCAGGACGGGTGGCGGACTGGTGGCCGAGGCGGTCATTCCGTGGGAGTCACCCGCCCGGGGCTGGTACCTACGCCTCGACACCCGCCGGCGGGCGTTGTGGACCACGCTGCGCGGTGGCGATCCGGATCCGCTGCGGTGGCCTGACTGGACGAACCAGGCGTGGCGCCACGACCTGGCGACCGGCCGCACCCACCTCGCAGACCTCGGCCCGGGTCTGGTCTTCCGGCTGGCCTTCGCCCGTGACCACACGGCCTTCACCCGCATCCACCCCGACGGCGACGACCTGGTTCTCCTGGGCGCCGACGACACGCCGCGCCGCGCCCCCCTTCCCGCCATGGACGGCGCACCGCGCCGCGGCGGCACTCCGTGGGAAGGCGTCCAACGCCGAGCGGTGGCAGCCTCGCCCGGCTCCGACTGGGTGGCTGTCACACGGGGCGGCCACGGAGAAGTGCATGTCTTCGACGCACGGACGGGTCACGAAGCGACCCGCCTGAGGACGGGCACGCCCCTGCACCACGGAGGCCACCTGATGATGTGCGGCCGGGAGGACGGCACCGACGGCGACCCCGTGGGGCGCTGAAGGGGCGCACGAGGTGACACCCCCGCCCGCGCAACACGTCCAGCCGGCCGCACGCACGACCGGCGCTCCCGGCCGGCCACGACGGCACCGCCCGGGCGCAAGGCGCAAGGCACGGGGAGAAGAGCGGCCGCGCACGCCCGCACCGCCACGAAGCCCTTGCTCCCGGCCGCTCCTCCCACCGGCCGTCCGGCAGCGATCGACAAGCAATTGGAATTGACTATCATTTTCATATAGCGTTCGTCTCCCCCGACGACCCAGGAGGTCTCCATGGCAGTCCCGAAGCGGAAGATGTCCCGCAGCAACACCCGCCACCGCCGCGCCCAGTGGAAGGCGACGACACCTCAGCTCGTGCCGGTCACGGTCGACGGCTCCGTCCATCAGGTGCCGCAGCGGCTGGTGAAGGCGTACGAGCGCGGCCTCCTGCACCCCGAGGACTGATCCTTCATGACGCAGGGCCTTCTGCCCGTCACCGTGCTTTCCGGCTTCCTGGGAGCCGGAAAGACCACTTTGCTCAACCATGTCCTCGGCAACCGCGAGGGCCTGCGGGTCGCAGTGATCGTCAACGACATGAGCGAGATCAACATCGACGCGGCACTGGTGCGCGGGGGTGAGGCGGCACTCTCACGCACCGAGGAACGCCTGGTCGAGATGACCAACGGATGCATCTGCTGCACCTTGCGCGACGACCTGCTCGAAGAGGTGGACCGGCTCGCCCGTGAGGGGCGCTACGACTACCTGTTGATCGAGTCCAGCGGGATCTCGGAACCGATGCCGGTGGCGGCGACCTTCTCCTTCCCCCGCGACGACGGGGCGACGCTGAGTGATCTCGCCCGGCTGGACACGATGGTCACCGTGGTCGACTCGGCCGGCTTCCTCCCTGAACTGGCCGGAGGTGACGGCCTCGCCGAGCGCGGACTCGACCAGTACGAGGGCGACGAGCGCACGGTCAGCGACCTGCTCATGGACCAGATCGAGTTCGCCGACGTCATCGTGCTCAACAAACTGGACCTCGTGGACGAGCGAGAGCGTGAGCGACTCCACGCCGCGCTCAACCGCCTCAACCCTGTGGCCCGGATCGTGCCCGCCCGCCATGGCCGGGTGGAACTATCCGAGGTGCTCGGTACCGGCCTCTTCGACCTGGAACGGGCCCAGCAGGCCCCCGGGTGGGTGCGTGAGCTCAACGGGGACCACATGCCGGAGACCGAGGAGTACGGCATCTCCAGCACGGTCTTCCGGTCGGAGCGTCCCTTCCATCCCGGCCGCCTGTGGAGGTTCGTCACCGACGGGCTCGACAGCGGCCGGTACGGACAGGTCCTGCGCTCCAAGGGATTCTTCTGGCTGGCCAGCCGGCCGAAGGTGACCGGTCTCTGGTCGCAGGCGGGCTCCGTGGCCCGCTTCGAGCCGTCCGGCGCACGTGATTCCGGGACCACGCAGGGTCAGGAACTGGTCTTCATCGGCACGGACCTGCGCACGGAGCCTCTCCATGAAGCCCTGTCCGCGTGCCTGATGTCCGAGGGAGAGGCACGGCCCGCGGCCGATCTCTTCCCCGAGTGGGACACGTACGGCATCGACGACGCGTGTGAGCACGAGCGCCCGGACACGGTGGCCTCCCACCGCTGAACTCCGGACCGGACGGTGGTCGCAGCCACGGCATCGTCCGGTCCGGTCCGCACCCGTGTACAGGCGGGCCCCGTCGGCCAGGACATCGGCCGACGCCGGAGTGCCGCCGGCGACAGCGCTGAGCAGCCCCCGGAAGCGCCGGTTCCCGCCGAACGGGGTGGAGCGACGGCAGGCCGGTGACGCTTCGGAAGGTCACCCGGCAGAGGCGAGGCAGGGGGGGAAGCTGTCAGCCCTTCTCCACTCGCGTGGCCCGGCGCGCGGACACGGCGAGTACCTGTCGCGGCGGCAGCGCGCCGCACACCCTCGGACCCGTGACGAGGCCCGTGCCGTGCGCCCCGGTCCCCCGGCACCCGGGAGACGACACGACGACGGTTCCGCGGCTCCGGCACGTCAAGCGGCGCTCGTGAGCCGGCGACAGGTGCCGGTACGCCTTCGGCCCGCTGCCCGCGTAGACCGCTTCCCGCCGCCCCTCCGCATCCGCAGCGGATAGCGCCCGGTACACCGCGGTGAGGCCGATGCGGATTCCCTGCTGACCCGTCGGCGCGTGGAGGACCTGAGCACTCGAAAACCCTCCGTCGCCCTGGAAGACGGCCAGCACCTCGGACCTCCGGCCCGCTGCGTGGCGGTGTCCGGTCCCATCGGACACGGCAGCCGGCGAGGCGGCGCCCCTCGTCGCCTCCTCACGTGCGGGCGGGTACAGCTGCTGGTCACGTCAGCTTTCCGGAGGCGCCTCGCACACGGGCCGCCCGAAGAACGCCCGGGGTTCTGGCGGCCCGTCACCACAGTGGCGGTCCGCGCGTCCGCGACCGCATCCATCGCAACTGAAAGGGTGGCCATTTCCAGCTGAAGCACCGGACTCACCTCACCTGCACACCCACACCCACACCCCCGGCGGACCGCCGGGTGGGGCTGACGCGCACCACCGCCCGCCACCTGTCTCCGCCGGAAAGCTCCGGCCCCACCCCGCCGAGTTGCTTTGGCGCCGCCAGATGTTCGACCGACGGTCCGCGAACAAGCGCAGCGAGCGAGAAGAGGCCGTCAGGGCTCCGGGTGAACGGTCGTCTGACCATTCGAGAGGTGGGGCCATTCGCTCCGTTCCCCCGGGACCAACGAACCCCGTTCAAGACACGCCGCCTCTCCCCGGGATGCGCCCCCGCCCCTGCGCGACCGCACGGCGCACGCCTCGGACCCGACGAGCGGAGCCTGCCGGTGGCGGGTGGCGTCACGGCTCACCGGCCGCACCACCACCCGCCATCAGCAGCGAGGTGTCACCAGGAGGACTTGGTCACTCCGGGAAGGAAGCCGGCATGCGCCTGTTCGCGCACCCGGACCCGGGACAGCCCGAACTTCCGCAGATGACCGCGGGGACGACCGTCCACGCTGTCCCGGTTGCGCACCCGGGTGGCACTGGCGTCGCGCGGCTGGCCGCGCAGCTCCTCGACCGCGGCGAGCCGCTCGGCCTCCGGGGTGCCGGGCCTTCGGATGATCCGCTTCAGCTCCGCACGCCGGGCGGCGTACCGCGCGACAGTCGCCCTGCGCTTCTCGTTCTGCGCGATCTTGCTCTGCTTGGCCATCAGACCTTCACTCCCCTCGCCCGGATGCGGGCGACCGCCGCCTCGATGCCGATGGTGTCGATCAGCTTGATCGCCCTGGTGCTCAGCACCAGGCGCACATGCCGTCCCTCACTGGGCAGCCAGTAACGCTTGCGCTGGACGTTCGGATCGAACCGGCGCGACGTGCGCCGGTGCGAGTGGGAGATCTTGTTGCCGAAGCCCGGCTGTGCACCGGTCAGTTGGCAGTGGGCGGACACGAGGTTACCTGCCTCTCATCGGGTCGGACCCCATATTGAAAATGGAAACCATTGCCATATAGTAGCGGCATGGCTCGCAACGAACTACGCCCGATCATCAAGCTCCGCTCCACCGCGGGAACGGGCTACACCTACGTCACCCGAAAGAACCGCCGGAACGACCCGGACCGGCTGGTGCTGCGGAAGTTCGATCCGCTCGTCCGGCGCCACGTCGACTTCCGCGAAGAGCGCTGACACCGCCGCTCCCCCATCCGCCCTCCTCCGAACCCCCCAGGACACCGCCATGAAGCCCGGAATCCACCCCGCCTACCGCCCCGTCGTCTTCCGCGACAAGGCCGCCGACTTCGCCTTTCTGACCCGTTCCACCCTGACAAGCGACCGGACCGTCGAGTGGGAGGACGGCATCACCTACCCGGTCGTCGACGTGGAGATCTCCTCCGCGAGCCACCCCTTCTACACCGGGACCGCCCGCGTCCTGGACACCGCAGGACGCGTCGAGCGCTTCGAGCGACGCTACGGCCGCCGTGAGGGCCGGTGATGGAGGACAGGAACAAGCTCCCCGTCGTGATCGTCGGCGGGCTGCACTCGGACGCGCGCCACCAGGTCGTGGAAGGGCTGCTGAGGGACGTGCCTCACAGCGTCGCGCTGCACCACGACCTGGCGACAGCGGAGAAGGGCACGGTGCGCCGGACGGTACGAGACACCTCCGGAGTACTCGCCGACGGCGAGGCTCCCTTGGTGAACGACTGCGCCTGCTGCGCCCTGCGCGAGGACCTGATGCCGGAACTGGAGCGCCTGGCGGCCGACGGCGCGACCCGGACGGCCGTCGTCGAGCTGTGGGACTCGGTCGAGCCCAGGACGATGGCCGAGGTCATCGCCGCACACGGTGAGGGCGTGGTCGAGGTGACCGGTGTGATCACCGCCGTCGATCCCGCCCTCGTGCTGCCGTACCTCGTCAACGGCGACGACCTCGCCGAGGCGGGCCTGGCAGCCGCGGCCACCGACCAGCGGACCGTCGGTGACACCTGGGCCCGGCAGCTGGAGTACGCGTCGGCAGTCGCCCTCGTGGAGGACGGCCGGGGGGACGAGGAGGACCGGGCACTGATCAGCCAGCTGCACCCGACCGCACCTCAGGCCGCGGCCGGTTCGAAGGAGCTGACGAAGCTGGCCCTGGCGGGGTTCGACGTGGAAGCGGCCGGCGCCGGCCAGCATCCCGCCTGCGCTCTGCTGCCCCAGGAGGCCGAGGAGGCCGGCGTCAGCACTCTCGTGTGGCGCAGGCACCGTCCGTTCCACCCCGGGCGCCTGTACGACGCGCTGGAGGACCTGGCTTGCGCGGCCGCCCGCAGCCGGGGCCGGTTCTGGCTCGCCGACCGCCTGGACACCCTCCTGTCCTGGGACGCGGCGGGGGGCGCGCTCTGTGTCGAGAGCAACGGCCCCTGGCTCGCGTCCTTGCCGGATGCCGCATGGGACATGGTTCCGCCGGTCCGGCGAGCGGCCGCCGCACTGGACTGGCACCCCGAGCACGGCGACTGCTGCCAGCACCTGGTCTTCGTCTCACCCGGCCTCGACCGGGAGGGGCTGACCGCTCTGCTGGACTCCTGCCTGCTGACCGACGGCGAGTACGAAGCGGGCCGCACGGCGTGGAAGGACCTGCCGGCCGCCTTCGACGCACTTCTCGACCCGGCCCACTGACCGCCTCACACACCCGCACACCCGGCCCCGTAAGGAAAGACCCATGGCCCGACGCCAGGAACCCCGCAAGCCCGCGAAGGACCGCCCGAACCCCCTCGACGCGGCGAAGATCACCTACATCGACTACAAGGACACCGATCTGCTCCGGAAGTTCATCTCCGACCGGGGCAAGATCCGCAGCCGCAGGGTCACCCGGATCAGCGCCCGGCAGCAACGGCAGGTCGCCGCAGCGGTCAAGAACGCACGCGAGATGGCGCTGCTGCCGTACACCGCTTCCGGCAAGTGATCCGCGAACCGGGACAGTCGTCACGACAGGTGACGTCCGAGGGCTCCGAGTGCTGATCCGAAGCTCCGGCGGCACGCCCGGAGGTGCCCGCACCTGGACGGGCATATGCTGCGAGATATGCCGGACATGTCCGCTCTTTCCCTCCGGTGGGTGCGTCCGGTGCCTCCAGGACAGCGAACCGGCGAAGGAGTCAGCGAGATGTCCACGACCACGGCGCACCGCCCTCATCCCGCGCACACGCACCAGCACGCCCCGGGATGCGGCCACGTGGCGATCCCGCACGAGGACCACATCGACTACGCACACGACAACCACCTGCACCGTGCCCACGAGGACCACGTGGACGAGTGCGTGAATCCGGCGCACTCGGTCCACGAAGCGCACGAGCACCGGCACGGACAGGACTGCGGCCATGTCGCCGTGCCGCACGAGGACCACGTCGATTACGTCCATGACGGCCATCGGCACGCCTCGCACGAGGGGCACTGGGACGACCACTGACCGGCCCTTCCCGCCGGCCTCGGCCGAACGGGTGACATCCGCGCATATGACAGGCGCCGGTGCGGACTTCCGTACCGGCGCCTGTCGCCGTCACGTTCATGCACGAAGCAGGCATGGAGGCCGCTCGGCCTGGACATCATGGATACGACAATCATCCTGCCGAGCCGACCCATCACCTGTGGCGACGCGCCGACCAGTGCACACGACAGTCGAGCCTGTCGCTGCCCCGCTGAGAGGCGAGTGCCGCTGGTGGCTTCCCCTTTGTTCCTGGACCCGAAGCTCGAACCACCCCTGAAGTCCTTACTGGCGGCCTCCCGCCTGCTGCACGGCCTCGTGGACGGGCTGGGTTCACCCCTCAACGTGGTGGTTCCGGACCGGATCGCCGCGAACGTCGCACGGTTCCGGTCCGTGTACCGCCGCCATCACCTGGAGGGGGAGATCTCCTTCGCCCACAAGGCCAACCGGTCGAGCGCGCTGGTACGCCGGCTGGCGACCACCGACGCGACCATGGATGTCGCCTCGCTCGGCGAACTGCAGCATGCACTGGCCTGCGGGTTCACCCCTGACCGCATCGGTGCGACGGGGCCGAAGGAGCCGGAGTTCCTCTGGCTGGCCGCACGCACCGGCGTCACGGTCAACGTCGAGGGACACGCTGAACTGGCCTCACTCGCCGCGCTGGTGCGCCGCCACGGGCTGCCCCCGGTGAGGGTGTTGCTGCGGCTGTCGGACTTCTCCGGCACGGCGGCGAAAGTCCTCAGCCGCCGCAGCCGGTTCGGCTCCCCCTCAGCCGAGTTGACCGGTCTGCTGGATGCCTGCGAGCGGCACCACGACGCGGTGGAGGTCATCGGCGTCTCCTACCACCTCGACACCACCAGCCTCGAGGAGAAGGCCCTCGCCCTGGAGGGCTGTGTACAGGCCATGGACGAATGCCGGGCCCGTGGAATGCGTCCGCGGGTGATCGACGCCGGGGGCGGGTTCGGGGTCAGTTATCTCGCCGACGGAGCCCAGTGGGAGCGTTACACCAGCCAGCTGACCTTGGCGGCCATGGGCCGACGCGGGGCTCTGGCCTGGCGCGGCCACACGTACGGGCTGAGCAGTGAGGGGGGGACCCTCCGCGGGAGCCTGGACCTCTACCCCTCCCATCGCCCGCTCGCCGGGGCCGACTACCTGGACGAGCTCCTGCGCAGCCCCGCCCCCACGCTCGGAGGCCCGCTGGCGACCCTGCTCCTGGAGAACCTGTACGACCTGTGCATCGAGCCGGGCCGCGCCCTGCTGGACCAGTGCGGGCTGACCTTGGCACGCGTGCTGGAGACGCGGCTCGAGCCGGACGGCACGCACTCGATACGCCTGGCGATGAACGCCGACGACTGCGCCCTCGAGGAACACGGCATCCTCCTGGACCCGGTCGTCCTCCACCGGGGCGAGCCCTGGGAGGCGAAAGCGGGCTCCGCGGAATCCTTCGGCGTACACCTCCACGGCAATCTGTGCCTCGAGTCCGACCTCATCACGCGCAGGCTGGTCTTCCTCCGCCGCCTGCCGGCCCCGGGCGACCTTCTGGCGTTCCCCAACACAGCCGGGTACTGCATGGATTTCAACGCGCACCGCGCTCAGCAACACCCCCTCGCCCGCAAGGTGGCGGTTCAGCAAGGTTCCGGCGGCTGGCAGTGGCGTCTCGACGATCAGTACTGGCCCATACATTCCGCAGAGGACGACGCACATGAGGTATGACAGCATCATCGAAACCGTCGGTGACACACCCTTGGTGCGTATCGACCCTCACGTCCACGGCCTGCAGAACATCGACCTCTACGCGAAGCTCGAGTTCTGCAACCCTTTCGGTTCGCTGAAGGACCGGGCAGCATGGAACATGGTCCGGCCCGGCCTCGCCTCGGCGGTCGAACAGGGGAGCCAGATCGTCGAGTTGTCCAGCGGAAACACCGCCAAAGCGCTTGCCGCCATAGCCGGGATGCACGGGATCGGATTCAAGAGCGTCACCAACCGGATCAGGATTCCGGAAGTGAAGGAGATGCTTCTCCTGCTGGGCGCCGAGATCGAGGAGCTGCCGGGGCAGACCGAATGCCTCGATCCCACGGACGCGGAGGATCCTCTGACCCTGTTCCACCGCAGCCTCAACGAACCGGGAAGCACCTACCTCCACACCGATCAGTACTACAACGCCCGCAACCCGGAGGCCCACGAGAACGGCACCGGTCCCGAGATCGTGGCGGATCTCGACGGCCGGGCCCCGGACTGGTTCGTCTCCGGTGTCGGCACCGCCGGCTCCTCCACCGGTGTGGCGCGCGCGTTACGGGGACACAATCCGAAGGTCGCCGTGGTCGGGCTCGTCGCGGAGAAGTCGGATTTCATCCCGGGCATCAGGAACATCGACGAGGTGCAGGAGGTAGGGATCTTCGATCCCCTCACCTACGACACCATCGAGAAGGTCACCTCCTCCGAAGCCATCGACGGAATGCTGACGCTTGTCCGGCGGTGCGGAATTCTGGCCGGACCGACCGGCGGAGCCGCCTACTCCGGGGCGGTCCGGCACCTTCGGGACATCGGGCCGCAGCTCACCGAGCCCGCGACAGCCGTGTTCATCGTGTGCGACCGCGTCGAGAGTTATCTGAGTTACATCAGGAAGCGCCGTCCCGAACTCCTGGGCCGGCGGCCGCGGAACAATTCCGCCACGTCCGTGTCCCCCGCGGATCTGCACGCGACCGCTGCCGTGGGAGTCACCGAGGCGCAGAAGTGGATGGCCGAGGAGAGGCCGCTCGTCGTGGACATGCGCAGCCCTTACGCTTATGCGGCCCTGCACATCGAGGGGTCGATCAACATCGTTGACGAGCTGTTCGAGGATCTCGTCCGCGGAGGCCTGCCGTTCAGCAAGTCCCAGCCGGTGCTGCTCGCGTGTCCCGTCGGCGAGAGGTCCCTGCAGTACGCGGCCCTCCTGACCCGCATGGGCCATCCGGACGTGCGCAGCCTCGCCGGAGGCATCATCGCCTGGCGCGACGCCGGCGCACCGCTGGTGCGGGAGTGACGCCCGTGCCCGGCCACGCGGCGGCCACGGAAGCGGAGGACCTGGCCGCCTGGCACAGTGCCCTCCGTGCCCAGTTCCCGATCGTGGCCGGCCACCCCGGTCTGGCCTATCTGGACAGTGCCGCCACTGCGCAGAAGCCGCAGGCCGTCCTGGACGTGGTCCAGGAGTACCTGACGACCTCCAACGCGAACGCGGGGCGCGGTACCTACCCGTGGGCCAACAGGACGACGAGCCTGATCGAGGACACCGGGCGGCGCGTCAAGACCTTCCTCGGAGACCCGGATCCGGACACTTCGGCCGTGCACTTCGTCAGTGGCACCACCGAAGGACTACGCCTGGTGGCCTTGGACTGGCTGGTCCACGAACTGCGCGACGGGGACGAGATCATCCTTCCGTTCGCGGATCACGAGGCGAATCTCTCGCCCTGGCTGGAGGCGGTCGAGTCACTGGCCCGCCAGGGCACTCGTGTCACGGTCCGGGAGATGCCCTACCAGGCCTCCTCCGGCGACTACGACACGGACCGGCTCGCCGGGCTCGTCACCTCCCGGACGCGGTTCGTGGCCGTCACCCACGTCCACCACGTCTACGGCGGGGACATGAACGTGCACCGGATCCGCCGGGCGGTGGGACCTGATGCGGTGATCTGCATGGACGCCGCCCAGAGCGTCGGCCACCTCCCCGTCTCCATGAAGGCGCTGGATGTCGACTTCGCCGTCTTCTCCGGTCACAAGGCACTGGCGCTGCCCGGCACCGGTGCGGTCTGGTCCCGTGGCGTACGCGGGGCTCCGTTCGCGCCCCGCGGCTGGGGCGGCACACCGAACACCGTCGGCATCGCCAGCCTGCACGCCGCTCTGGACTGGCTGGACCGGGCCGGGGTGGAGCGCATCGAACGCTGGACCGTGGAGCTGGCCAGCCGGCTCACGGACGGACTGCGCACGCTGCCGCCGTACCACGTCGTGGGGTGCCAACTGAGTCTGGCCAAGGGGTCCTCGGTGCAACAGCGGCACGGCATCGTGACGTTCAGGCACCGGGACATCGATTCGGCCGACCTGGGGTTCATCCTTTTCAGCCACGGGTTCATGGTGCGAGCGGACAGCCTCTGCCAGGGCCGGGCCGGTGAGAACCGCAGCTCCGTACGGGTCAGTCTGCACGCCTACAACAGCCGGCACGAGGTAGACCGGTTGCTGGAGGTACTCACCGAGCTGAGTTAGTGCCGGTGATAATCGTTTTCACCTGTAGATTCGGGGGCAGCGGCGGAACCGAACGCGTAGAGGTGGTACAGCAAGATGAGCGTGAGCATGTCGACGGCCCAGCTGTGGGTGGACCGCTGGGAGCGGCAGCAGCAGCGGTACGCGATCGACCGGGAAGAGCGCTTCACCGTGGTCGCGGACGTCGTGGAACACGTGACGGCCGGCCACGGGACCCCTCGCGTGCTGGATCTGGGATGCGGGCCCGGCTCGCTGCCCGCACGGCTGATCGAGCGCCTGCCGCAGGCCGAGATCGTCGCCGTCGACATGGACCCGCTGTTGCTGGCGCTCGCTCGCGCCCGCCATCCGAACGCTGCCCGGTACGTCGAAGCGGTGATCGGTGAGGAGGGCTGGACGAGCGCCCTCGACCTCGGGGGACCGGTCGACGCGGTCGTGTCCACCACGGCGCTCCACTACCTGCCCGAAGGAGTCCTGCGGAGCACCTACGCCGAGCTGACAGCCCTGCTGCGGCCCGGCGGCGTGCTGATCAACGCGGATCACCTGTCACAGGACGGGGCAGGGTTCGCCGAGATCGCAGAGTTCGTCGGGGTCCGCCGGGCCGAGCGCCGGCACGCCTTCGACCACGAGGACTGGGAGACGTGGTGGTCCGCCGTCGAGAACGATCCCGAGCTGATGGAGCTGTGCGCGGAACGCCGTGAACCAGGCTTCCTCCACGCCGACTGCGCCGTCACGCTCGGTCGGCACGTCGAGTTGCTGGCCGAAGCGGGCTTCGGCCATGCGAGCCCGGTCTGGCAGGTGGGCAACAGCTACGTCCTCGTCGCCATCCGGCAGTAGCGGCGCGGGGGATGCACATCCTCACCGAGATCAAGAACCGCGGCGTGAACGCCGTCCTCATGCCGGTCCGAGCCGGGCTCAAGGATCCGCCCGAGGTGGTGGAGAGGGTCTGGCCGCGGACGATCGTGCGGACCTGCGTGGTCCACCTGCCGCAAAGCTCCTTCCGCTGTGCAGCCCGCCAGGACGGGGACAGGACCGCCGGTCTCCTGAAGCCGGTCTGCACGGCGCCGGCCGAGGAAGCCGCCCTCGACCGGCTCGCCGAGTCCACCGGCACCATGGGGCCGGAAAGCACCCGGCGGCCGTCCGGCTCCGGGAGAACGCCCGCGCGAGGGTCCCCGGGCGAAGCCCGGGGGAAGCCCACCCCGTTCCTCCGCCCCGGCACCCAGATCCGCCGCACCATCTGCACGGCCAACGCGCTCGCGGGCACTTCCCGAACGAGCAGGCCGCCATGAGGCGCGTCTCCCGGCGCCGGTGCCCCTGGGCCCGGCAGGCGAGGACCGCAACCGCTGGACCACGCGTTGGAAGGCCTCTCTGAGCGCCTTCCCTATCCACTTCGGAAGACCTTCGCCAGGGTCACCGCAGCAGACCATGGAGGCCGGGCGTACACGGCCCACCCGAACTATGGTGTCCCGCCACATACGCCCCTGACCTGCCCCTTCCTACGGTATGGCGACACCGAAACGTCCCCGCACATGCCTGGAAGTGGTGCACATGGCCGCCGCAACACCCTCCCCGACGCCACCCAGCTCCCTCAAGAAGATCGTCGCCGCGAGCCTCGTCGGGACCACGGTGGAGTGGTACGACTTCTTCCTCTACGGATCCGCTGCCGCGCTGGTCTTCAACAAACTCTTCTTCCCCGAGTCCGACCCGCTCGTCGGCACCCTTCTCTCCTTCCTCACCTACGCCGTGGGCTTCGCCGCACGCCCCGTCGGCGCCCTGGTGTTCGGGCACTACGGCGACCGGCTCGGGCGCAAGAAGCTTCTTGTGCTGAGCCTGCTGATGATGGGTGGCGCCACCTTCGCCATCGGGCTCCTGCCGACGCATGCCGGCATCGGTTCCGCCGCGCCCGTCCTCCTCACCGTCCTGCGCCTGGTGCAGGGGTTCGCCCTCGGTGGTGAGTGGGGCGGCGCCGTACTGCTCGTGTCGGAGCACGGAGATGCGAGGCGGCGTGGGTTCTGGGCGTCATGGCCCCAGACGGGTGCGCCCGCCGGACAGCTGCTCGCGACCGGGGTGCTTTCCGCCCTCACCGCTCTGATGCCGGAGTCCGCTTTCGAGTCATGGGGCTGGCGGATCCCCTTCCTTCTCTCCGGTGTGCTGGTGATTCTGGGGTTGTGGATTCGTCTCTCCGTCGATGAGTCCCCCGTCTTCAAGGCGGCCCTGGCCCAGGCCGAGCAGCGCAAGGCGGACTCCTCCCCCGCCGAGAAGATTCCTCTGGTGGCTGTCCTGAGGCACCACTGGCGCGATGTGCTGATCGCCATGGGCGCGCGGATGGCCGAGAACATCAGCTACTACGTGATCACCGCGTTCATCCTCGTGTACGCGACTGCCTCCGCGGAACTGGGCAAGCAGACGGCGCTCAACGCCGTACTCGTCGCATCCGCCGTGCACTTCGCCGTGATCCCGTTGTGGGGGGCACTGTCCGACCGGGTGGGGCGCAGGCCCGTCTACCTGGTCGGCGCCATAGGGGTGGCGCTGTGGATGTTCCCGTTCTTCGCGCTGATCGACAGCAGGAGCTTCGGGGGCCTGCTGCTCGCAGTGACGGTCGGGCTCGTCTTCCACGGTGCGATGTACGCGCCGCAGGCGGCCTTCTTCTCGGAGATGTTCGCCACGCGGATGCGCTACTCGGGCGCGTCGATCGGCGCCCAGTTCTCTTCGGTCGCCGCGGGTGCCCCGGCGCCCCTCATCGCCACCGCGCTGCTCGCCGACTTCGGCAGTTCGACACCGATCTCGCTGTACGTCATCGCCGCCTCGCTCCTCACCGTGCTGGCGATCATCTGCGCGAAGGAGACCAGGAGCCGGGACCTCACGGACATCGAGCCGGACGACCGGCAGGCCACAGATGCCGCGACGCGGCCGGCCGACGCCCGTACGCGCTGACACGACCGGCCGGAGGGCCCGCCCCCACCGCGTGCCGGGGAGCCGGGCCCGTCAGGCCTCGGGGGTGCGCTCGAACCAGGTGGGGCCGTCCGTCAGGGACTGCTTGATCCGGAACAGTGCGAACTCGCTCAGCGGCGGCAGCGCGTCGACGTCGAACCACGCGACTTCCAGCGACTCGTCGTCGTTCACCCGTGCCTCGCCGCCGGTGGCCCGGCAGCGGAAAGTGATGTCGACGTACTGACAACGGTCGCCGTTGGCGTACTGCACCGGCTTCAGCGCCTGGGTGAGCACGACCCGCTCCGCGACGCAGCGCACCGCCGTCTCCTCGTACACCTCGCGCTCCGCCGTCGCCGCGGGCTCTTCACCGGGCTCGCCGATACCGCCGATGACCGACCACTTGCCGGTGTCCGAGCGCCGGCCCAGCAGCACCCTGCCCTCGTCGTCGAAGACGACCGCGGTGACTCCGGGCAGCAGAAGCAACTGGTGTCCGGCGGTGGCACGGATGTCGCGGATGAAGTCTGGAGTAGCCATGCGACGAGACTACGGGGCGGCCGGACCGTTCTCCGTGCCGGTCACCAGCTCCTTGCGCCCCTGCCTCGCGCGCACCGCTCGTGCCGTCGCCCAGCCGAGGCCGGCCACCGCGAGCAGCCCCAGAACGCCCTCCGGCAGGGTTCCCAGCCGGGTGGCGGGGGTCAGGGAGGAACGCAGGGGAACCTCGTCGACCAGGGCGTCCGGAGTGAACATCTTCGTCTTCTGCACGATCGTGCCGTCCGGCCTGATCACCGCGCTGACGCCGCTGGTGACGGGCACCACGACGGACCTGCCGTGCTCGACCGCCCGCACCTGGCTCATCGCCAGCTGCTGGTAGGTCATCTCGCTACGCCCGAAGGTCGCGTTGTTGCTCGGTACGGCGATCAGTTGTCCGCCGTCCTTGACGGTATCGCGTACGGCGCCGTCGAACGCGGCCTCGTAGCAGGTCACGAGCCCGACCTTCGTGCCCGCGAGGTCGAACACGCCGACCTCGCCGCCAGGGCCGAAGTCCCGCTGCACCCGGTCGACGTCCTCGCTGAAGACGCGCGCGACGGACCGCATCGGCATGTACTCACCGAACGGCTGGATGTGCCGTTTGTCGTAGGTGTCCACGGGGCCGTCCTCCGGGTCCCACTCGATCAGGGTGTTGCGCAGAGGTCCGCTGTCGGGGGTGAGGACGGCGCCGATGACGGTGGGGGCGCCGATGGCCCGCACGGCCCGGTCGATGGCCTCGCGGGCGTCGGCGTTGCGGTACGGATCGAGGTCGGAGGAGTTCTCCGGCCAGAGGACGAAGTCGGGTCGGGGCACCTTCCCGTCCTTCACGTCCTGGGCGAGCTGCTCCGTCCTCTTCGCGTGGTTGTCCAGGACGGCCCGGCGCTGGGAGTTGAAGTCGAGTCCCAGACGCGGCACGTTGCCCTGGACCGCGGCGACCGTGGCGGTGCCGTCCTCGGGTGAGTCGTCCACGAGCGGGAGGGCGGCCAGCGCCGCAGCGACCGGGGCGGCCACGGTGACGGCCGCCGCGACCACGCCGGAGCGGGGCACGGTGCCGGTGGTGCGGTGGCGGCGGACCTGCCGGACGGCTTCCAGGAGCCCGAAGCCGCACAGCACGACGGCGAACGAGAGCAGTGGGGTGCCGCCCAGTGCGGCGAGCGGCAGGAACGCGCTTTCGGCCTGGCCGAAGGCGATCTTTCCCCAGGGGAAGCCACCGAACGGGACGCGGGCCCGGAGCGCCTCGTCCAGTGTCCACACAGCGGCTGCCCAGACGGGCCAGTACGGCAGCCGGGAGACCGCGGCGACACCGGCACAGCCGACGGCGATGAACAGCGCTTCGGCGAGCGCGAGCGCGAGCCAGGGAACAGGACCGACTTCCTCCCCCGTCCAGTGCAGCAGCGGCAGCATGAAGCCGAGACCCGCGAGGAGGCCCAGGCCCAGCGCCGCGCGCAGTCTGCGTGCGGTCAGGACCCAGCCGAGCAGGGCGAAGCCGGGGAGCACCAGCCACCACAGGGGCCGGGGCGGAAAGCTCGCGTAGAGCAGTGCCCCGGACAGCACGGCTGCGGCCGGCCGGACGAGCCGCGGCCACAGCTTCCTGCTGCGGGGCACGGGGGCGGGCTGCGGTTCGGCGGTGATGACGGTGGCGCTCACCTGCCGGAGTCTACGGTGAGCGGCCGTGCGGGCGGCAGCCGCTCCGGCCGGCAGGGGCGGGCGTGCGCCGCTGTGCTCAGTGGCCCGAGGAGTTTCCCGTGCCCGCCAGGTGCAGGCGGTCGCGGATGAAACGTACGGCGGCCTCCGCGTCGTCCACCGTGACGGTGAAGGTCCGGCCGTCCCCCAGCCGGAGCACCAGCGCCTCTCCTCGGCGTACGACCACGGCTGTGCCTTGACCGGGGCGCCAGCGGTAGCCCCAGCCGCCCCACTGCCGCGGGGTGACCTTGGGTGCGAACTCCGCGCCCACCACGTGCGTGAGCAGGATCCGGCGCCTGGGCAGGCCGGCGTGACCGCAGCGGACCTCCAGGGCGTCGCCGTCGACCTTGACGGCCACGTGCACGAAGGCAAGGGTGCCGAAGAGGATCAGGAGTCCGGCGGCGACACATCCGATGACGGACATGAGCAGCGGGGCGAGGCCTGCATCCCAGGCCGAGCCGACAGCCAGCTCGATACCGAGCGCCAGGCACCCTGCTCCCGCAGCCGCGAGCAGCCACTGGAAGCGGTTGGTGGCCCGTCCCGTCCAGACCGTGCTCGGGGCCTGGCTCGAACCGTGCCGCGCATTGCCGGGGTGGTCCGTCATGCCAAGCAGCGTACCCACGTTTCGTGCCGCGAGGCGGGGCGGTGATGCCCCGGCGAAGCCCTCCGATCGGTCAGATCGCGGGGCTGACGGCCTTGAGGAGCTGGCCCTCGGCATAGGCCAGGGCGGGTTCGGTCAGGTCGGCGGGGCGGCCGCCGAGGAGAACGGTGAGTGTGCCGACCGGTTCGGCCGACGGAGCGGGCGCCTCACCGATACGGCGCAGTGCCTGTGCGGCCACGGCGTCGGCGGAGCCGTGGAGCACGAGTGGCGCGTCCCCGGGCCGGGCGCTCTCCACCGCGGCACGAATGCTTTCGGCCACCAGTTCGTAGTGGGTGCAGCCCAGGACGATGTCCGTCACGCCGGCCGGGGTGAGGCCGGCCGCGGCGGCCACAGCACGGCCGATCGCGTCCTCGTCGGCATGTTCCACAGCGTCGGCAAGTCCCGGGCAGGGCACTTCGGTCACGTCCACGGAGCGGGCGAAGGCGTGGATCAGCCCGCGCTGGTAGGGGCTCCCGGTGGTCGCCGGTGTGGCCCAGATGGCGAAGGGTCCGCCGCCCGCGGCGGCCGGCTTGATCGCGGGCACCGTGCCGATGACGGGCAGCCCGGGTTCGAGTTCCGCCCGCAGGGTGGGCAGGGCGTGGACGGAGGCGGTGTTGCAGGCCACGATCAGGGCGTCCGGCCGGTGGTCCGCTGCCGCGCGGGCCACGGCGAGCGCGCGGCGGGTCACGTCGTCGGGAGTGCGGGGCCCCCAGGGCATCGAGCGGGGATCGGACGACAGCACCAGATCGGCGTCGGGCCGTAGCCGGCGTACGGCGGCCGCTGCCGCGAGCAGGCCGATTCCCGAGTCCATGAGTGCGATCTTCACCCGGTCACCATAGTCGACGGCCCTTGCGCCATGGCCGGAGTGGGGCACACTTCGGCGGATGAGCACCGTTGCCTGGATCGCCGTGGGTTCACTGACCGTGTGGGTGTGGCTGCTGCTGGGCCAGGGCTTCTTCTGGCGGACCGACCAGCGGCTTCCGGCACGCAGGGATCCGGCGCGCTGGCCCTCGGTGGCCGTGGTCGTACCCGCGAGGGACGAGGCCGGGGTGCTGTCGATGAGCCTGCCGTCGCTGCTCGCCCAGGACTACCCGGGTGACGCGGAGGTCTTCCTGGTCGACGACTGCAGCACCGACGGCACGGGCGAGCTCGCCCGGGCACTGTCCGGGCGATGCGGGGGGCTGCCGCTGACCGTGGTCACGCCCGGTGAGCCGGAGGCGGGGTGGACGGGCAAGCTGTGGGCGCTGCGGCACGGTATGGCGCTGGCCCGGCAGCGGAAGCCCGAATTCCTGCTCCTGACGGACGCCGACATCGCCCATGAACCGGACAGCCTGCGGGAACTCGTCGCCGCGGCCGGTACCGAAGCTGCGGGAGGGTTCGACCTGGTCTCGCAGATGGCCAGGCTACGGGTGACGAGCACCTGGGAGCGGCTGGTCGTGTCGGCCTTCGTCTACTTCTTCGGGCAGCTCTACCCGTTCCGCCGGATCAACGGGAAGGGGGCGCGGACAGCTGCGGCGGCGGGTGGCTGTGTGCTGCTGCGCGCCGGAGCCGCCGAGCGGGCGCGGATCCCGGAGTCCATCCGTCAGGCGGTGATCGACGATGTGTCGCTGGCGCGTGCGGTGCGGCGCAGCGGCGGCCGGATCTGGCTGGGTCTCGCCGACCGGGTGGACAGCGTGCGCCCCTGTCCACGACTGGCGGACCTGTGGCGCATGGTCTCGCGGAGTGCCTACGCGCAACTGCGGCACAGCCCGTCGCTGCTGGCCGGCACGGTGCTCGGTCTCGTCCTGGTCTATGTCGCGCCGCCCGTCGCACTGGGCGCCGGGCTGTCGACGGGTGACACCGTGGCGGCGGCTGCTGGCGGCACGGCCTGGGCGGTGATGGCGGGGACCTACATGCCCATGCTCCGCTACTACCGGCAGTCGCTGTGGCTGGCGCCGCTGCTGCCCTTCACCGCGGTCCTCTATCTCCTGATGACGGTGGATTCCGCGGTACAGCACCACCGGGGCCTCGGTGTGGCCTGGAAGGGCCGTACGTACGCCCGCTCCGAGGCCGCACCGGAACCCTGATCCCTGCCGCCCGGGCACCACGGCCCACTCGTGACGGTGTCACTTGCGGCCGGGTGTCCAGTTCATGCCCCACCCGTAGGCGGCGTCGATGGTCCGCTGGGGGCTCACACCGCGCCGGGGGACGAGATAGCGCGCCTCGCGCTGCACGGTGAGGTCTCCCCCGTCATGGGTGATCAGTGCGAGCGCGCACACGGTGGAAGGCACGGTGCATTCGTCGAGGGAGAAGTCGATCGCCGCACCGTTCTGCGGCTGAAGTGTGACCGTGGCATGCAGATCGGCGAAACTCCGGGCGCCTTCGTAGACGGTGACGAAGATCAGGACACGGCGCAGCCGGTTCTTGTGGTCGAGGTTGACCGTGAGGTTCTCGCCGGTGGAGAGCGCACCGGTACGGTCGTCCCCGTCGAGATGGATATACGGTGGCTGCTTGAGGGATCCGAAGGCGTTTCCGAGCGCCTGGACGACTCCCTTGCTTCCGTCGGTGAGTTCGTACAGTGCGCACAGATCGAGATCAAGGTCCGCGTGCACGGCGACCGCCCGGCCGAGTTTCGCGCCCCAGCCCCTGAACTGCTTGCGCACTTCCCAGTTGAGATTGACGCGCAGCGCACCTGATGTGCCGCCCTGTTTCGACAGCGACACCGAAGGGGCCTCCTTCGTCAGTGTCACCTTGGTCAGCCTCACGGGCTGCACGACGGGGGGAGCCGGCGGCATGGGAGTGGTCCGAGACGTCACAGGGCGCGTGAGGGGCTGCGGGGGCTGCTGGGGCGGCTGCGTCTGCTGCGGTTCGTCGACGGAGATCCCGAAGTCCGTCGCGAGTCCCGCGAGTCCCGTTTCGTATCCCTGTCCCACGGCCCTGAACTTCCATGCGCCCTGGCGCAGATAGAGCTCACCGAGGATGAACGCGGTCTCGACGGTCGCGTCCGCGCTCTCGAAGCGCGCGATCTCGGAGCCGTTCACCGGGTCCACGATCCTCACGTAGAGGCCGGTCACCCGTCCGAAGGTGCCGTTGCCCGCCGAGGCCGCGACCACGACACGGTCGATCGCCGGCTCCATCCGTGCGAAGTCGACAGCGAGGGTGTCCGTGACGGTGCCCCCGGTCGTCCGCTTGCCTTCGTGGCGCACCGCACCTGACCGGTGCGCGGGCTGATTGTAAAAGACGAAGTCCGCGTCGCTGCGCACCTTTCCCGACACGAGGAGGAGCGCCGAGGCATCCACGTCGGGCGCCCCGGAAGAGGCACGCCAGCCCAATTCGACCCGTACGGCCTGAGCCGGCACCGGGACATTGGCTCCCTTTTGCATGGCCATGCTCGCCCCCATCACGTGTCCGGCTGCCGGAGAGTTTCCCGCCAACCTAATCCCGGCGCGCCGGAGAGCCCACAGCCCCGGCGGGCCGCCTGCCGGCGATCCGCCGGTAACCCCCATGAACTCGCTCTTTACACGATCACAACGCCACCTGGTGCCCCATTTTGCCAAGTTCGCTCGCATTGGGGAACAAGGTTCACGCACAACTCGTGAAACAACCCTCTTATCGGTCTCCCCAACCAGCACATCGTGGGCTTAACTTATGTGTCATGACCTCCCCCCGCTCCACCTACGGCAGCGGCTACTACGCCGCGTCGTCGTTCCCCGACACCCCGATCTACGACTCCCTGGTCGCCGAGCGGGGAACCCCTCAGATCGCACCGATCCGGGTACCCGCCGCCTACGACACCGGGAACAGCTACCTGCCGGCCCTGCCGTCGGCGCTCCCGGCACTGCCCGCCGCCCCGTCGCAGCACACCGGGTCCTACGGCTACCCGCAGCAACAAGCGGCACAGCCGCAGCACCAGAACGCCGGGATGCAGCAGGCGCCGACGATGCAGCCCGCACATCTGCAGGCACCCGCGCCGTACATCCCGCAGCAGCCGTCGGCGCCTCGCGGATACCAGCAGCCGCCGCAGCGGACCGGTACGGGGTACGAGGCGATGCGTCCCGCGTCACCCCGGCCCGCGCCCGCTCCGGCGCAGTCACCGTACGAGGACCCCTACAACCGCCCGCACCAGGGCCGGGGATACTGAGAGGCGCTGCCGCCCACCGTCAGTGACGGCTGGCAGGATGAAGACATGCTTTCTCCTGTACTCAGTGCCGTGCACATCCATCCGGTCAAGTCGCTGGCCGCCCGCGCGGCCGACGAGGCGACCGTCGAGCCATGGGGACTCGGCGGGGATCGCCGGTGGATGCTGATCGACCAGGAGAACAGAGTGGTCACCCAGCGTCAGCAGCCCCGCATGGCGCAGCTTTCCGCCGAGCTCGTGCCCGGGGGCGGAGTGGCGCTGTCGGCGCCCGGAGGCCCGTCGCTGAGGGTGGAGGTGCCTGATCCGGCCTGTACCGTCGTCACCGAGCTCCACCGGAGCAGAGTCGAGCTGGCAGTGGCTTCGAAGGCCGCACACGCCTGGTTCAGCACACGCCTCGGTGCGGAGGTCCGGCTCGTCCATCTCGATGCGCCGTCGCACCGCAGGCTCATGGATCCGGAGTTCGGCCGGCCGGGCGAGACCGTGTCGCTGGCCGACGGCTTTCCGCTGCTTCTCACCTCGCGCGCTTCACTGGACGCGCTCAATCTGCTGGTGGCACAGGGTGACGACGCGGACGAGGGGCCGCTGCCCATGAACCGCTTCCGGCCCAACGTGGTCGTGGACGGCACAGCACCCTGGGCCGAGGACGGCTGGAAGCGGATCGCGATCGGGGAGGTCGCCTTCCGCGTCGTGAAGCCGTGCGGGCGGTGCGTCGTCACGACCACCGACCAGCGGACGGCGGAGCGGGGCAAGGAGCCGCTGCGCACTCTCGCGCGGCACCGCAGGGACGGAAAGCAGCTCCTCTTCGGCCAGAACCTGATCCCGGAGGGCACCGGCGTGATCCGGACGGGGGACCCGGTGCGCGTCCTCGGCTGACCGTACGTGCTGTCGGAGCCTCCGGAAGTCCGGGGAGGGCGTGGGGTGTTGACGGCGTGAGGTTGCTCTCTCTTCGCCGCAGGCAGAGGCAATCGCGGCCGGCCGGGTTATCACGGACCGAGAAGGGAGTGGACAACTGTGCGAGCGGTTCTCGGAATCCGGCGGTGGCGGCACAATCCCGTGTGCCGGGCCACCGACCGTCACGAGGCGTGGACGGCGCTGGTCGCGCTGCTGCTGATGCTGCTGGCGGCACCGCTGCTCGGCTGGAAGATCGGTTCACTCACGGACGACACGCTCCAGCGCACGGTGCGTGCCCAGCACGAGCGGCTCCGTCCCACCGCGGCCGTCGTGGTCCGTCCGGCCTCGAGCACATCCCGTTTCACCCGCGACCCCGAGACGACTGCCACCGAGGGGCCTCTGCGCACGTCGGTGGTGGCCGTCTGGCGTGCCCCGGACGGCACAGCGCGTACGGGCACCGTGTCGACGGAGTCCGCGAAGACCGCTCCCGGAGCCCGTATCCGGATATGGACGGACGGGCGGGGCGACCCCGCGACGCGCCCCCTGGACACCTCTACGGCCCGTACCCACGCGGTGCTCGCGGGCACAGGTGCCGCACTGCTCGCGGGCGGTCTGACGGAAACCGCCCGCAGGCTCGCCGTATGGCGCATGATGCAGAGGCGGTACGCCCGGCTCGACCGCGCCTGGGCCGAAGTCGGCCCCGACTGGGGCAGAACGGGTACGGGCAGCTGACCCCGGAGGCGCAGGTTCCCTTCGTGTACGGCTGAGCAGGGCCGTTCGGCAACCGGCCCGTCAGCTCACGCCCGCCATGCGCGCTACGGTGGACCGGCCCGCCGGACTCCTCGGCAGGCGGGCCGCAGGACTGCCGGTGAACGGCTGCACTGCGGACAGGCACGAGGCAGCGCACACGGCACGAGGTGGGGGCACAGCAGCACCATGGCACAGGGCACGGTCCAGGTGACGCACACCGGCACATCGCGATGGCGGCGCCGTACGGGCGAATACGCTTCCCTCACCGCCGCTCTGGAGGCCGCAGCGGACGGCGACGTCCTCACCGTCGCTCCCGGCACCTACCGGGAGAATCTCGTCATCCACCGCGCGGTGACGCTGCGCGGCCCCGAGGGATCCGCCGGGTCCGTACGGATCGCGCCGTCCGACGGCGTCCCCCTGACCGTCCGCGCCTCCGCCGTCCTCCACGACCTCCATGTGGAGGGCCAGGACTCGGCCGCCCCCGCACTGCTCGTCGAGGAGGGCGCTCCGGAACTGTCGGACCTGCGCATCGTGACCAGGTCGGCCGCCGGCCTGGAGGTGCGGGGCGCGGCCAGGCCCACCGTGCGCCGCTGCACGGTCGACAACCCGGCCGGCGTGGGCATCGCCGTACTCGACGGCGCCGGCGGCGTGTTCGAGGAGTGCGAGGTCGTCTCGGCCGGGCAGTCCGGCGTCTCGGTGCGCGACGGTGCGCACCCCCGGTTCGATCGCTGCCGCGTGCACCACTCGTCGGGCGCGGGACTGAGCGTGACCGGGGAAGGCAGTGGCCTGGAGGCGGTGGGCTGCGAGGTGTACGAGATCAAGGGCAGCGGGATACAGGTCACCTCGAGGGGCACCGCCCATCTCACGGACTGCACCGTGCACCGCACATCCGCCGACGGGGTCACCCTGGACACCGACGCCGTCCTCACGCTCGCGGACTGCGACATCCACGACATACCGGAGAACGCGGTCGACCTGCGGTCCCGTTCGGTACTCACCCTGACCCGCTCCACCGTCCGCAGGTTCGGCCGCAACGGCCTCTCGGTCTGGGACCCGGGCACCCGTGTCGACGCCAACCAGTGCGAGATCCACGACAGTACGGGCGACTACCCGGCGGTGTGGGTGAGTGACGGGGCGACGGTCGTACTCGACTCGTGCCGCATCCACGACGTGCCCGACGCCCTCTTCGTCCTGGACCGGGGCTCACGCGCGGACGTCGTGGACAGTGATCTGTCCCAGATCCGCAACACCGCGGTCTCGGTGAGCGACGGAGCCACCGCCCAGCTCGACGACTGCCGGATCCGCGAGGCGTCCACCGGAGCCTGGTTCCGTGACCACGGCAGCGGCGGCACACTGAACAACTGCACCATCGACGCGGCGCAGACCGGGGTCATCGTGACCAAGGGCGCCGACCCGGTCATCGAGAGGTGCACGGTGACCTCGCCCGCGGAGGCCGGTTTCTACGTCTCCGCCGAAGGCCGGGGGACCTTCGACAGCTGCCGGGTCACGGGGAGCGAGGGTTACGGCTTCCATGTGATGGACGGCTGCCGTTCCACCCTGACCCGCTGCCGGACCGAGCGGTGCGCACGCGGCGGCTACGAGTTCGCCGACGGTTCCGGCGCTGACGGGCACGCGGGCGGTCCCGTGGCACAGGACTGCACCAGCGACGAGAGCGGCCTGCGCGGCGCCACTCCCCCGCCTCCCCCCGTCCTGACGGCGGCGCAGGCCACGTCCGGGCTGCTCGGCGCGATGCCTGGGCAGCGGACCGCCGAACCCGCCCCCGTCCCTTCGGCCCTCTCGGGACCGGTACGCGCTCCGGGCGCCGTACTGGGCGAGCTCGACGCGCTGGTGGGTCTGGACAGCGTCAAGCGCGAGGTGCGGGCGCTGACCGACATGATCGAGGTCGGCCGCCGGCGCCGGGCGGCCGGTCTGAAGGCGGCCTCGGTCCGCCGGCACCTGGTCTTCACCGGCTCCCCCGGCACGGGCAAGACGACGGTGGCCCGGCTGTACGGGGAGATCCTGGCCGCGCTCGGCGTCCTGGAGCACGGCCATCTCGTGGAGGTCTCACGCGTCGACCTGGTCGGTGAGCACATCGGGTCCACGGCCATCCGCACCCAGGAGGCGTTCGACAGGGCACGCGGCGGGGTGCTGTTCGTCGACGAGGCGTACGCCTTGTCGCCCGAGGACTCCGGACGCGACTTCGGCCGGGAGGCCATCGACACGCTGGTGAAGCTGATGGAGGACCACCGTGACGCCGTGGTGGTGATCGTGGCCGGGTACACGCACGAGATGGAGCGCTTCCTCACGGTCAACCCCGGTGTGGCGTCCCGTTTCTCGCGGACCATCACCTTCAGCGACTACGAGCCCGAGGAGCTGCTGAGGATCGTCGAGCAGCAGAGCGACGAGCACGAGTACAGCCTGGCGGAGGGGACGGGGGAAGCGCTGCTCAAGTACTTCACGGCGCTTCCCAAGGGCCCCGCCTTCGGAAACGGCCGGACGGCCCGCCAGACCTTCGAGTCGATGGTGGAGCGGCATGCGGGCCGGGTCGCCCAGCTCGCCGAGCCGAGTACCGACGACCTGACCATGCTCTATCCGGAGGACCTTCCGGCGCCGCCCTGAGCGGAGCTGTCCCGGTCCTCCGCGCCCGCGCCCGCCTGCTGGGGCACGACAGGGCCGAGCCGGTCCAGGAGAGCGGCGCGCTCGACGCCGAAGACCGGGTCGGCCTGGTATTCCGAATGCCCCAGGATCGGTTCCGGCAGAGGGTATTCGGCGGTGCGGCCGTAGACCAGCGGGTCCTTCAGCGGGCCCCGGTCCACTTCGTGGCCCTGCCCCTCGTCGATCCGGACCGGGCCGCCGATCGGATCCGTCACACGCCAGAGGTTGCGCCAGCAGTGCACGGACCGCTGCAGGCCTTCGAGGGGGACCCGGCCGAAGTAGGCAGGAAACCATCGCCCGTACAGCCGCTCGATCGGGGAACCGTACGTGAGCAGCGCGACCCGGTGCCGGACCTGGTCGGGGAGCTGCCACACCGCTGCCGCGGCGAGCACGCTGCCCTGGGAGTGGCCGGAGATGACGAGCCTGCCGCGGGTGCGCCCCGTCCATGCGCACATCCGGGACGAGAGGTCCGGGACGGCCCGCTCGGCGTAGCAGGGTGGCGCGAAGGGATGGGCGGCACGCGGCCAGAACGTGCCCACGTCCCAGAGGATGCCGATGGTGCGCCGGGCGGAGACGTCACGATAGGCACGACGGCCCCAGGTGACGAAGAGTATGACGCCGAATCCGGTCAGCCAGGAGCCGGTGGACTGGGCCGTCTCGGCGACCGATTCGACGAACGGGGGCGTGCCGTCCATCGCGAGGCCGGGGACCTCTCCGGTGAGCCAGGAGCCGGTCACCGCTGCGGCGCCGAGCAGCAGCGTGGCAGCGCCGAGCAGCCCGAGGATCCCGGGGGCGGAGTCGGTGAGCGCGGCGGTGGCCCGGGCGCGTGCGATCTGCCGGGTGCGTCCGGGCTCGGGGTGCTCCTCCTCGTACTCCGCCTCGATCACTGGTCCCAGCCGGCGGGCGTGACGCGCGGTGCGCACCGCCAGCCAGATGACGGGCGGGAGCAGGAGCAGCAGCAGGACCGGGATCACGGAGGCCTGCCAGCTGAGGAGCACGGGTGGTCCCTCCATGGTGGCGGCCGCGCCCATCCCGGGGGTTCCGGGGCCGTCGAGCCAGTCGGCCACCCGCTGGGCGACCCCGCCGGTCATCACGCCTCCGAGGGCGCAGGCGAGCATGGCCACGGCTGGGCCGCCGAGGCCGTGAAGGGTGGTGCGCGGCTCGGAGGCGCTCCGGTACAGGTTCAGGGCCACCACGGCGAGTGCGACGACGAGCAGGCCCTGGCCCACGGTGAGTGCCTGGAAGACTGCCTCGCCGGGGAGGGCGCCTGAGGACGCCCAGCCGGGACGCGACCAGCCGGCGTACACCACTGCGCAGAGCAGCAGGGCGAGAGCGGTGCCCGGGAGGTAGGTGGTGAGGGCCCGGTCGAGCCGGTTGTCCAGCCGTCGCTCGCTGCGCCCCCGGCGGCAGACCACCGCGACGGCGACGAGTGCGCACAGGACGAGAGCCGCCTCGAACAGGACGCCGGTCGCTGGCGGCACGGGACTGTCGGCGGTCCGGTCGTGCCGGGCCGCCGGACCGCCGACCGCGGCCGCGACCGTCAGGAATCCGGCGGCGGTGTGCGCCGCGCGCAGCCGGGCCACCAGTCTGCGTCCGTACCAGAAGCCGGGCCTGCCGAGGGCCGGGCGGACGAGGGGGGCGCCGGACTGTGCCACCACGTCCACGTCCACGTCCGCTTCCGTGCTGTCCGGTTCGTCCATGATCAGGGAACGCTGGGACTCGTAGGCGCTCCAGGTCCGGTGGGACAGGTACCAGAGCAGTCCCACCAGGGCGGCCGGCACGAGCGCGGCGACGGCGAGGCGGCGCCCGGGCTGGGCGAACCATCCGTCCTGCCGGGTGGACAGGAAGCCGAGCCAGGAACGCTGTACGGAGCACTCGGGTGTCCCCGCGCACTGCCAGGCCACCAGGTCGAGGGCGACCTCGCAGGCCGCGGCGGTCAGCAGCACCGTGAGACTGAGGGCGACGAGCCGCACGAGCACGCCGTAGAGCCGGACCGCGTGGATGCGCCCCCGCGCCGTGGGCCGCATCCAGTGGGCGAGGTTGACCACCATGAAGGGGAGCAGCAGGAGCCACAGGGCCCGGGCGCCGTTGCCCGAGGTGAGGTTGGACCAGCAGTAGGCCTCGACGACCGGACCGTCCCGGTGGCGCCCGGGGCGGTGCTCGGCTCCGACGTCCTCGGTGCGCCGGTGGACGGCGGCCGTGGTGTCACCGGTGATCCTGGTCGTACGCGGGTCCCCGAGCATCTCCTGCGGGGTTGCTCCGCCGACACCGTGGACGAGCAGTTCCAGTGCGGCGCCGCTGCTCTGCGCGGCCTCGGCCTCGGCCTGAGGGACAGTGGGCAATGTCGGTGCCTCGTTCTCGGGCCCGGCGGCTCGCGACCGTCGGGAGGGGGCGGCTGGGAGATGAACTGATGCGCAGTCACCACCATCGCGGACGGGAGGCACTCGCCGCACCGGCTCTCACCGAATCTCCCCAGTGGAGCCGCCTGCTGAGGGGCGTGGGAGGATGAGTTCGTCCCGCAGGACCGCTGCCGGACCGTGCGGACAGAGGGAAGGACCGGGTCCCGGCGTTGAGCGAGAACCAGAACCTGCTCGCGGAGCAGCGGCGCGCGCTCATCCTCGACGATGTGCGCAAGCGCGGCGGGGTCAGGGTCAACGAACTGACCCGCAAGTTGAGTGTCTCCGACATGACCATCCGCCGGGACCTGGACGCCCTGGCGCGCCAGGGCGTCATCGAGAAGGTCCACGGCGGAGCTGTTCCGGTCGTCGAGGCGAGCACGCACGAGCCCGGTTTCGAGGCCAAGTCGACGCTGGAGCTCAGTGCCAAGGAGGACATCGCACGCGCGGCGGCCACGATGGCGGTGCCCGGCAGTGCGATCGCGCTCTCCGGTGGCACGACGACGTTCGCGCTGGCCCGGTACCTCCTGGAGGTGCCGGGGCTGACCGTGGTGACGAATTCGGTGCGGGTCGCCGATGTGTTCCACGGCGCGCAGCGTCCGGCGGCGGGGGGCGGGGCGCGGGCCGGGGCTGCCACGGTGGTCCTGACCGGCGGGGTCCGCACACCCTCGGATTCACTCGTCGGGCCGGTCGCGGACCGCGCGATCGGTTCACTCCACTTCGATGTCCTGTTCCTCGGTGTGCACGGGATCTCGGCCGAGGCCGGCCTTTCCACGCCGAACCTCGCGGAGGCCGAGACGAACCGCCGCTTCGTACGGGCGGCCAGGCGCGTCGTCGTGGTCGCTGACCACACCAAGTGGGGAACGGTGGGGCTGAGTTCGTTCGCGACGCTCGACGAGGTCGACGCCTTCGTCACGGACGCGGGCCTGCCGGACACCGACAGGCAGGAGATCGAGGAGCACCTGCCCGGCCTGGTGGTGGCGGGCGGGCAGCCGGACGAGTAGCGCGCTCCCGGGTGGCGCCCACGTCTTCCGTCCCCGGGCTCGCGGGTGGCGGACGTCCTAAGGGCTGTCCCCCTCCTGGTGGATCAGCGCGTGGCGTCGGATGCGGTGCATCACAAGGCGGAGAGGCGCCCGCGTACTGGATGTATCCGGGCGTCTCGACAACGCGGTGAGGTGCCGTGGCTGGCGTCGTGCGCCCGCCAGGAAGTGCGGGGCAGCCCTTAGTATCGATATATGGCCGTATTCCGCGTCGAGCGCTTCACTCCCCTTCCGGCCGCCGAGGCCTGGCGCCGGGTGACGGACTGGGAGCGGCACGGGGGGACCGTTCCGCTGACCTCGGTCACCGTCCGCGCAGGCAAGCCCACCCGGGCCGGGACGGTGTTCGTGGCCCGTACCGGAGTGGGGCCGCTGGGTTTCGACGATCCGATGGAAGTGGTCCGGTGGACCCCGCCCGCCGCCGGGCGGGCGGGGTCGTGCCGGCTGGAGAAGCGGGGGGCCGTGGTGCGCGGTCGTGCGTCGATCGACGTGTGCCCGACCGGTTCGGGATCGCATGTGGTCTGGGTCGAGGAGTTGCGCGTGAGGCTGTTGCCCCGCTGGTTCGATCCGTTGCTGGCGACCACCGGCCGTCGGGTCTTCGCCCGCGAGCTCGGCTTTCTGCTGGAGGACTGAATCCCGCGCGGGGCCTCTGCCCCGCGCGGCGGGGCGTCGCTCCTGTCCGGATCAGGACGGCCAGGCGCCGGTGGCCAGGAAGTGGTCGATCGTCTCCGTGTAGGGCCGGATGTCCAGTCCCTGCTCGCTCAGCCAGTCGTCCGAGTAGTACTTGTCGAGGTAACGGTCACCCGGGTCGCAGAACAGTGTGACGACGCTTCCGGTACTCCCCTCCTCCACCATCTCGGCGACGAGTTTGAAGGCGCTCCACAGGCCGGTGCCGGTCGAGCCGCCCGCCTTTCGGCCGATGGCACGCTCGAGCACCCGGGCCGCCGCCACGCTGGCCGCGTCGGGCACCTTCATCATCCGGTCGATGGCTCCGGGCACGAAGCTGGGCTCCATCCGGGGTCTGCCGATGCCTTCGATGCGTGAGCCGCAGTCGCTGGTAGCCAGCTGGTCGTGCCGGGTCCACCCGTCGAAGAAACAGGAGTTCTCCGGGTCAGGCACGCAGATCCGGGTGTCGTGCTGCATGTAGCGGACGTAGCGCCCGATGGTCGCGGAGGTGCCTCCGGTGCCGGCGGTGGCGACGATCCAGGTGGGTTCGGGGTACCTCTCGAGCCTCAGCTGCTGGTAGACGGACTCGGCGATGTTGTTGTTCCCCCGCCAGTCGGTGGCGCGCTCGGCGTAGGTGAACTGGTCCATGTAATGCCCGCCGGTCCCGGCCGCGAGGGCGGCCGACTCCTCGTACAGTCGGCGGGAGTCGTCGACGAAATGGCACCGGCCGCCGTGGAATTCGATCAGACGGCACTTCTCGGGACTGGTGGTCCGGGGCATCACCGCGACGAACGGCACACCGATCAGCTTCGCGAAGTACGCCTCCGAGACGGCTGTCGAACCGCTGGAGGCCTCGATGACCGGCTTACCGGGGCGGATCCAGCCGTTGCAGAGGCCGTAGAGGAAGAGTGAACGGGCCAGCCGGTGCTTGAGGCTGCCCGTCGGGTGCGTCGACTCGTCCTTGAGGTAGAGGTCGATGCCCCAGTGTTCCGGCAGCGGAAAGCGCAGGAGGTGCGTGTCCGCCGATCGGTTGGCATCCGCCTGGACCTTGCGCACCGCTTCCTTCAGCCAGGCCCGGTAGTCCGGATCACTGCGGTCGATGTCCAGGGTCTCCATCACGGCAGCGCCGGGTGTGTGCTCACTGGCGTCCATCAGCGGTCTCCTCCGGGTGACGACGGTACGGTCCGCGCCCACGATATTCCCCCCACCAGCACAAACGTTTGCTTTGGCGGCCCATAGCCCTCCCTTGGCCCAGGTGTCCCCGGCACCCCACCCCGGGCCGGCCCCGTCCGGAATAGTGGTGGGGAGGCCTGGTGCAGGGGCCCGTTCCGCGGGCAGACTTGCAGAAGCCGGCACAAGGGGGGCGAAGTCGCCATGGCTGAGACGGAATTCAGCGCTGCGGAGTTCGGTGCGGCGGAGTTCGGCGTGGTCGAGTTCCGCGCGAGTGATGTCAGGATCCAGCGGTGGGCGCGGTCGCTGACCAGGGCGGGCCAAGTGATCGTCAAGGACGGCCGGATCGCGCTGCTGACAAGTGACGGGCGGGAGATCGCCAGCGCTCCGGTGACTGCTGTGCGCGCCGGGAAACCGTGGTTCCTGGCCTCCGACTCGGCGATCGCCCGTATCAACGGGGTGCGGTACCGGCTGACCATGGGCCAGCGCAACCGCAGGCCGGGCGGCGCCGCGCCGGTCCGCAGGTTCCTGGAAGTCCTGCGGCGGGCCGCAGGACGACGGATCTGACGCTACGGCCCGGTAGGGACACCGCGAGTTGCGGAGCCCAAACCCCTGCGTCACGCTGGTCACACGTCACTGATGGTGCACCGGCGGTGACAGTGAGAGCCGCCCCGCCGGAAGCCACGCAGGGCGGACCACGCATGACCAGAAACAGCAGTCAGCCATCTGCTGGATCCGTTCCTTCGTCTTCTTCCGGACCTATTTCGGGGAGTCGCAGCCGTGATCAGCGAGCCAAGCAGGCACTGCACGGTGGAGCTCCAGGCCCTGCCGTCGCGGATCGGTCAGGTCCGCAGAATCATTTCGGCGCAACTGCGCTACTGGCATCTCGATCCTCTGATCGACCATGCCGCGCTCGGTGTCACCGAACTGCTGACCAACGTCCACCGGCACGCACAGCCGGACAAATCATGCACCGTCGAGATAGAGCTGCTGCTCGACCGGCTGACGGTGTCCGTCCACGACCACGACCCCCGGCTGCCGACCGTGTGCGACGCCGATTCGTCCGCCACCTCGGGGCGCGGACTGGCGATGATCGCCGCGGTCAGCGAGAGCTGGGGCGTACGACCGAGCGATGACGAGGGCAAGGTCATCTGGTTCACCCTGGCCGCGCCGTCCTTCACCACCGCTCTGCCCCCGCTCCCGGTGTACGGATCGACGACCGACGGCCCGTTCGGCCCGGATGCCGCGGGGCTCATGGAACCGACGGCGACACGGACGCGCGGGTGCTCGGCCGTCGTCGGCTGACCTGGACGAGGCTGCGCACCGCACACCGCGCACCCTGGAGCGCGCCGGCCCGTCCGGGTCGACGCGCTCCGTCCGTTTCACGCCCGGAGCTCGCCTGCCCCGCGGTCAGGAGGGGCCACTCCTGTCGTAGTGACCGTAGGGCTCGTCCAGGACGGAGAGCCTCCGCCCGTACCCGTCCTCATCGATCCCACCAGCCGCGAACCGCCGGCCCGGCAGGTCGGCCGGCGAGTACTCGTCCACGGGGCCGCACGACGGAAGCCGTGGGGTCACCACGCACTCCGGCCGTGTCCGACGGTGCGGCGCAGCAGCGTGAGGACGCCGAGGGCGACAACCGCCCGGATGATCGGGAAGAAGAGGATGCAGGGTCCGGGTCCCCGTGGTCCGCCAGGGTGTTCATCTCGGCCAGTTCCCCGGTCGGGTTTCCTGTTCCCGCCACCTGCGAGCCCGCCTCCGGAAGAGGCCGGAGCGTCGCACGGGTGGCGGCAGTGCGCGTACAGCGGTGGGAGTACGCAGAGTCCGGGGCCTGCTCCCCACGATTGCGCCGGAGGTCATGAATTCTGTACCTACTGGTATGTACAGTAGTTCTCATGAGCACTCAGGACCGGTTGATCGAGGCGGCTCAGGAGCTCCTGTGGGAGCGCGGCTATGTGGGCACGAGCCCCAAGGCGATCCAGGAGAGAGCGGGGGCGGGCCAGGGCAGCATGTATCACCATTTCGCGGGCAAACCTGATCTGGCGCTCGCCGCCGTGCTCCGCACATCCGCGGAGATGCGGGAGACGGCCGGGCGCCTGCTGGATGGTCCCGGATCGGCGTACGAGCGGATCTCGGCCTACCTGCTGCGCGAACGCGAGGTGCTGCGGGGCTGCCCGGTGGGGCGGCTGACGATGGACCCCGACGTGGTGGCCAGCGACGCGTTGCGGGCCCCGGTGGACGAGACGATCGGCTGGTTGCGGGAGCGGCTCACCGGGATCCTCCAGGAAGGCCTGGAATCAGGCGAGTTCTCCCCCGGCATCGCGCCCGCCGAGGTCGCGGCGGCCGTAGTGGCCACGGTCCAGGGCGGTTACGTCCTGGCCCGCGCCTCCGGGTCGGCGGCCGCCTTCGACTCGGCCGTCCGAGGGGTGCTCTCCCTGCTCGCCCCGCACACCACATCGACCCCCGCGGTCTGAGGAGCGCACGATGCACGCCATGCAGTACGAGATCACTCTGCCCGCCGGCTACGACATGGAGATCATCCGCGAGCGGGTCGCGACCAGGGGTCATCTCCTCGACGGTTTCCCGGGCCTGGGCCTCAAGGCCTACCTGATCCGCGAGCGGGGTGCCGCCTCGCCGGTCAACCAGTACGCCCCGCTGTACCTGTGGTCGGCCCCCGAGGGCATGAACACCTTCCTCCTGGGTCCCGGATTCCAGGGTGTCGTCGATGACTTCGGCCGCCCGGCCGTGCAGCACTGGGCCGGACTCCACTACCGCGAGGGAGCGGCCTCGCAGGCGCTCCCCCGCACCGCTGTCCGCCGCCGCGAGCAGATCACGGACAGTGCCCGGCCGGCTGCCGCGGTGGAGGCGGCTCTGGAGGAGAGCCGCCGGCTGGCCGCCGCTCCCGGGGCCGTGGCCACGGCCCTGGCCTTCGACCCGCGCCACTGGGAGCTGCTCCACTTCACCCTCTGGGAGCACGAGCCGCCCGAGGTGCCGGGCGACCGCTACGAGGTGTTGCACCTGTCATCGCCCGAGCGTGACCGGCTGGACAGAGGCGACCAGCGGTGACCTGGATCCAGGCGCGATCCGGCCGGGAACACGGCGGCGTGAGGGCCCCCCGGCCCGGCCGCTCTCCATGATGATGCACGCACCACGCGCGACGGCTGTCGCCTGGGCCCACCGCCCTGACCGCCGCCTGATCGGGCCCGTCACGCCCTGACCGGCCGTTCCCTGCCGCCGTGACCTCGCGCGACGGTCAGGCCAGAGCGGCCAGCGGATCGTCGAGTACGGGCTGCCAGGCCAGCTCGGCCGCCCCCACCAGGCTGTTGTGGTCCAGCGTGCAGGCCAGGATCGACACGCTGCCGCTGCGGCCCCACAGGCTGCGGTCGGCGACCACCGCCCGCAGCCGCTCGGGGTCGGCCTCCAGGAGGTCGCGGTGCAGCCCGCCGAGGATGATCCGGTCCGGGTTGAGGATGTTGACCAGTCCGGCGAGGCCGAGGCCCAGCCGGTCGATCAGTTCCTCCGCCGCCGCCCGCACATCGGGGTCGCCGTACTCCGTGCGCAGCAGGTCACCGGACTGCTTGAGCAGCGACTCCTCGGGACCGGGCTCCCGGCGCGCCGCGGTGAGGAAGGCGAGGGGGTCCGTCTCGACGTCGAGGCAGCCCCGGCCTCCGCAGTGGCAGGGGCGGCCCTCCGGGTTCACCGTGAGATGACCCACCTCCAGGGCCAGTCCCGAACTCCCGCTGTGCAGGCGGCCGTCCAGGACGAGGGCACCGCCCACCCCCCGGTGGCCGGTGGCGGCGCAGAGCAGGTGCTGGGCGCCGCGCCCCGCGCCGTGCCGGTGCTCGGCGAGGGCGGTGAGGTTGACGTCGTTGCCGGTGAACGCGGGGCCGGCGATCCCCGCGGCACGTACACGGGCGGAGAAGATGTCGCGGACCGGCGCTCCGGCCGGCCAGGCGATGTGCAGCGGATTGAGCGCCGTCCCCTCGGGTTCGGCCACGGCGGAGGGCACGGCGAGCCCCGCGCCGACACAGCGCAGCCCGGTCTCGCGCAGCAGTTGGGCGCCCGCTTCGACGACCTCGCCGAGGACCTGGGCGGGATCGGCCATGACGGCGACGCAGCCCGGCGCGGTGGCCACGATCCTGCCTCCGAGCCCCACGAGCGCGGCACGGAAACCGTCGGAGTGCACCTGGGCGGCCAGGGCGACCGGTCCGCCGTCCCGGACGGACAGCCGATGTGAGGGGCGGCCCTGCGAACCGGCGGCGGAGCCGGGGCTCGAGTCCACCGTGATGAGCCCGAGCGCCTCGAGCTCCGCGGCCACCGCGCCCGCGGTGGCGCGGGTGACACCGAGTTCGGAGGTCAGCACGGCGCGGGTGGGAGCGCGTCCCGTGTGCACGAGCTCCAGGGCGGGCCCCAGTGCGCTGCGACCCCTCTCCAACTTCGTCCGCGTGGTGGTCGGCTTGCCGTTCATGGGGGCGAGTCTCCCATGATCCGGAGCCGTCACCGACGCCCCCGCGTCCTGCGGCGTTCACCGGGCAGCCACCGGGACAGCGGCCTTGCGCACCCCGGCGGCCCGCCCCTGCGCCACACTTTGTGCCATAAATAAACAAATCACGGTCCAGACATCGGACTTCTGTCCACGACGAACGCCTGAGCGGTTGAGACGGATCTGACACGATCGCCGCGTGGACATCGCGGAGCACCTGACAGCGCTCACCGAGGAAGGTCGCGCACGCGTCTCCGCAGCTCGTGAAGCGGGGCCGGAGGCCCCGGTCCCGACCGGTCCGGGATGGCGGATACGCGATCTCCTCAGCCACACCGGCATGGCGCACCGCTGGGCGGCCGTGTTCGTCGCCGCAGGGCACCGGACGCCTCGCCCGGCGCGCGGGGAACCCGATCTGCACGGGGACGCGCTGTTCGACCGCTACGCCGAGAGGCACCGCCTGCCGGTCGACGCGCTCCGGACCGCACCCGCCGGCCTGGAGTGCTGGACCGTGTTCCCCTCCCCCTCCCCGCCGGCCTTCTGGACTCGCCGGCAGGCGCACGGGACCAGGATCCACCGAGTGGACGCCGAGTCGGCGCGGGGCGGACCCCACACCTGCGGCAGCGGCGGACACGGCGGACGGCGTCGACGAGCTCCTGGCCGGTTTCCACGCCCGCGCCAAGAGCCGGGTACGTACGCGGCCCCCACGCGTGCTTCGGGTGCGGGCCCTGGACACGGACACGGTGTGGACCGTACGGCTGTCCGACGGGCCACCGGTGACGGTGTGCGGGACCGCCGCCCTGGACGGCCCCGCCGACTGCACACTGAGCGCCGCGGCCGAAGAGCTCTTTCCGGTGCTGTGGAATCGCCTGCCGCTCTCGGCCGTCGACATCTCGGGAGACCCTGCGGTCGCCGGACCGCGGGAGGAGAGCTCCGCGGTCGTCCGGTCCTGAGCGGACCGGGCCAGCCTTCGGACTCCGGCCCGGTCCAGGCTCCGGCCCGATCCGGTCTCCAGCCGGATCCACTGCCCGCCCGGGTGCCGGCTCCTGGCTCGTTCAGCATCCGGCCCGGTTCAGCATCCGGGAAAGCACCGCCCGCTGAACCGGCCTGACGTCCAGGTGGCGATCCCGGCCGGTGTCCGTCAGCTCGACACGCACGCCCCGGCGGTCCTCACTGCACATCGCACGGCGCACGAGCCCGTCCCTCTCCAGCCGCGCGACGAGCCGCGACAGCGCGCTCTGGCCGAGATGGACCCGGGAAGCGATCTCCTGCACGCGGAGGCAGGCCTCGCCACGCTCCGCCGCCGCTTCCGCGAGGACGTCCAGGACCTCGAAGTCACTGGCTCCCAGACCGAACTCGCCCGGAGTCCTGGCGTGCAGCGCGAGTATCTCGCGCCACTCATCCACGAGCGTCTGCTCGGACTTCTTCGCCGCCATGGCAGCACGCTAAGGGCTGTCCCGCACTTCCTGGCGGGCGCACGACGCCAGCCACGGCACCCCGCCGCGTTGTCGAAACGCCCGGATACATCCAGTACGCGGGCGCCTCTCCGCCTTGCGATGCACCGCGTCCGACGCCGCGCGCTGATCCACCAGGAAGTGCGGGACAGCCCTTAGCAGAGGATCAATTTATCGATGTATGCACATCAACTGCTTACGCATCCATGCTCTCGCCTGCGGCGGGTGAACTCCCTTGCCGCCGGTCACGGCCCCTGTGAAACTGCGGACATGATGCGACGCACCCAGGCGGAGCGGGACGCCATGACCGTCGAGATCGGCTACGCCCTGGTCAGCGGAGCCGTGGTGGCCGCGGCCACGTTCACCGGAGTCCTCCTTCCCGCCCTGCTCCTCGAACTGCCGGACGGGGCGGAAGACATGCTGTTCCGGGCCGGCGCCGCGCTCGGCGCGCTGGCCTTCACCGTCCGGGTGGTCCATGCGCTCCGGCGCACTCCCTTCGAGGCCGGGGAAAGGCGCCCGCCGCCCGTCCGGCCGGGCCGACCGGGGCGTACGAGCCCTGACTCGCAGGCGAGCACCACGAGCCGTGCCCTGTCACGGCCCCCGGCTCGGCCATGGCGCGGCCGGCGTGGGCCCTGGCGGTGAGCGGGCTGACGACGGGGCCGCGCGATCTCCTCGTTCGGCAGTGCGGGCTCCACCCTCGCACCGGGGCTCAGTCCGGCACGCGTCAGGCCCTCGTACCGCTGCCGCCGACGGGCCGGCCCTCGAGCAGGCCCACCGAGCACCCCAGTCGGTGCACAGCGTGCCGGTAAAGCTGTTCGCGTGCCTCGACGACCTTGTCGAACTGACCGAAGAGCTCGAAGGAGATCATCCCGAAGAGCTGCGCCCAGGCGGAAACCAGGGCCACCACGACAGCCGGTGGCAGATCGGCGGCCAGGCCGGCCGCCATACGTGCGGCCTCAGGACGCAGTTCGGCGGTCAGCGGGGGGACGGCGAGCCCTTCGGTGAGGTGGGCGTCGCGCACCAGACCGATGAACACCTGGCCCACACGGGAGGCGGGGCCGACGGTGTCCTGCGGTGCGGTGTAGCCGGGGACGGGTGAACCGTAGATCAACGCGTACTCATGGGGGTGTGCGAGAGCCCAGTCACGTACGGCGCAGGCGACCGCCATCCAGCGGGCGGAAGGAGCCTCCGACGGGCCACCGGCCTTCGCAAGGGCCGCCTCGGCCACTTCGCCCACCGCGTCATAGGCATCGATGATGAGCGCGGTCAGCAGGTCGTCGCGACTGGGGAAGTAGCGGTAGAGCGCGGAGGACACCATGCCGAGCTCGCGGGCGACGGCGCGCAGGGAGAGCTTCGCGGCGCCCTCCGCAGCGAGCTGCTCCCTGGCCTCGTCCTTGATGGCTGCGGCGACTTCGATGCGGGCGCGTTCCCTGGCTCCTCGAATGGTGCTCATGCCATCAGTCTGCCATGCGATCGGAGCAGCGAACACAAAAGAGAGCACTGCTCTTGCTTTTGGGTACCCCACGCGTACACACTGATCCCAAACGAGAGCACCGCTCTCCCCATGGCAGGAGTCACCGTGTCGCAGCAGCCCTACTACCTCCAGGCCACCGCCTTCGCGCAGCGGATGAACAGCGTCGTCGGCTGGCTCGCACGCCATGGCGTCAGCCTCCTCGGCTCCGCCGAGATGTCGGTGCGCGGCCGCACGAGCGGCCGGATGCAGCGCATCCCCGTGAACCCCCACCACCACGGCGGCGCCCAGTACCTGGTCTCCGCCCGCGGCCACTCCCAGTGGGTGCGCAACATGCGCGTGGCCGGGGGCGGAGAGCTGAAGGTGGGCCGGAAGGTCCGCACGTTCACCGCCGTGGAGATCGCGGAGGACGAACAGAAGGTACGGATCGTCCGCGCCTACCTGAAACGCTGGGGCTGGGAGGTCAACCAGTACTTCCAGGGCGTCACCGTGAAGTCGACCGACGCCGAGCTCCTCGCCGCGTGCCCCGACCACCCGGTCTTCCGGATCACGGTCGAGAGCTGACCCGGTCCGCTCCCTGGCGGTCCATCACGTGCAGTGCCCGCTGTGCCAGCGGGTGTGAACGGACCAGCTCGGCCAGCGACGTCGTTCCCCGGGTGACGCCCGCGAAGGCGTTCCAGGCCGGGCGGAAGCCCGTCAGGACCGCGTGCAGGAGCCCGGGGCGCCGCTCGAAGAGCCTGAGCATGCGGCGCCCGACGCTCATCTCCACGCCCAGCCCCGCCTTGATCGCGAAAGCGTAGTTGAGCGCCTGGCGCCGGGCGTCCACCGCGTCGTGCGACTCCGCGATCCGCACCGCCCATTCACCCGCGAGCCGCCCGGACCGCAGAGCGAAGGAGATGCCCTCCCTGGTCCAGGGTTCCAGCAGTCCAGCCGCGTCGCCGCAGACCACCACCCGCCCACGGGAGAGCGGCGAGTCGTCGCTGCGGCACCGCGTCAGATGACCGGATGAGATCGTGGGCTCGAATCCGGCGAGGCCCAGACGGCCGACGAAGTCCTCCAGATACCGCTTGGTCCCCGCCCCGTCGCCGCGCGCCGAGATCACACCGACGGTCAGCGTGTCCCCCTTGGGGAACACCCAGCCGTAACTCCCGGGCATCGGGCCCCAGTCGATGAGCACCCGGCCCGCCCAGTCCTCGGCGACCGTCTCCGGCACGGGGATCTCGGCCTCGAGCCCGAGGTCCACCTGATCGAGCTTCACACCGACATGAGCTCCTATGCGGCCGGCGCTCCCGTCCGCACCGACGACGGCCCGGGCCAGCACCGTCTCTCCGCCCGCCGTCACCACGGCGACCGTGCGCCGGTCGGGCACAGCGGTACCGTGCTGCTCCACCCGCGTCACCGCCACGCCCGTGCGCAGCTCGGCGCCCGCCTTCTGGGCCTCCTCCACCAGACCGGCGTCGAATTCCGGCCGGTTGATCAGACCGAAGAGCATGCGCTTGGACCTGCGGGTGCGCGACAGCTTCCCGTTGAGCGAGAAGGTGACCGCGTGGATCCGGTCCTTCAGGGGCAGTTCGAATCCAGGGGGGAGGGAATCCCGCGAGAACCCGATGATTCCGCCGCCGCACGTCTTGTAGCGGGGGATCTCCGCCTTCTCCAGCAACAGCACCCGACGGCCTGCGACAGCTGCCGCGTACGCCGCGGAAGCTCCGGCCGGTCCCGCGCCGACCACGACGACGTCCCATACCGGGGAATCCTGCGGTACCGACGACGACTCATCCGGCTCACGTCCGGCGTCTGCGTTCTCGCTGCTCACGATGTGCTTCTGCTCCCGATCCGGCCAGTGGCCCCGACTGCTCACGGCATCCTACGGCGCGTCGCGGCCGAACTCCGCTGTGGGAGGATCAGCCATGAATTCGTCGTACACGCAACGTCGCATCCACGGCGTCGCCTCCGGCCGCGTACACACCGCGCCCTAGTCCTAACGTCGCACCCACGAGGAGCGTGCCCATGACCGCCCGTCCGATTTCCGAGACCGTCGCCTCGCTGATGCCCCGCGCGAAGGCGGAGCTCGCCGAGCTGGTGGCCTTCCGGTCGGTGGCGGACCCCGCGCAGTTCCCCAGGAGCGAGTGCGAGGCCGCGGCCGACTGGGTCGCCGACGCACTGCGCGCCGAGGACTTCCAGGACGTCGCCCTGCTCGACACCCCCGACGGAACCCAGTCGGTGTACGGCTACCTGCCCGGGCCGGCCGGTGCCCCCACGGTGCTGCTCTACGCGCACTACGACGTGCAGCCGCCGCTGGACGAGTCCGCCTGGCTCTCACCGCCGTTCGAGCTGACCGAGCGCGACGGCCGCTGGTTCGGCCGGGGCGCCGCGGACTGCAAGGGCGGATTCATCATGCACCTGCTCGCGCTGCGCGCCCTCAAGGCGAACGGCGGCGTCCCGGTCTCCGTCAAGGTCATCGCGGAAGGCTCGGAGGAGCAGGGCACGGGCGGCCTCGAACAGTACGCCGAGGCTCATCCGGAGCTGCTGGCCGCCGACACGATCGTCATCGGTGACACCGGCAACTTCCGTGTCGGGCTGCCCACCGTCACCGCCACGCTGCGGGGTATGACCATGCTGCGGGTGCAGCTGGACACCCTCGAGGGGAACCTGCACTCAGGGCAGTTCGGCGGCGCGGCCCCGGACGCGCTGGCCGCGATGATCCAGCTCCTGGCATCCCTGCGGGCCGAGGACGGTACGACGACGGTCGACGGGCTCACGGCCGACGCGGAGTGGGACGGACTGCAGTACCCGGAGAGCGAGTTCCGTGAGGACGCCAAGGTGCTCGACGGCGTGGGGCTCATCGGCACGGGCACGGTCGCCGACCGCATCTGGGCGCGGCCCGCGGTCACCGTCATCGGCATCGACTGCCCGCCGGTGGTCGGCGCCACCCCGTCGCTGCAGGCGAGCGCCCGGGCGCAGATCAGTCTGCGGGTGCCGCCGGGCCAGGACGCGGCCGAGGCGACGAAGCTGCTCACCGCCCACCTGGAGACGCACGCTCCCTGGGGCGCGCGGGTGACCGTGGAACAGGTGGGCCAGGGACAGCCGTTCCGCGCCGACATCACCAGCCCCGCGTACACGTCGATGGCCGAGGCCATGCGGCTCGCCTACCCGGGTGAGGAGATGCAGTCCTCCGGCATGGGCGGCTCCATCCCGCTCTGCAACACCCTGGCCGCGCTTTATCCGCAGGCGGAGATCCTGCTCATCGGGCTGAGCGAGCCCGAGGCCCGGATCCACGCGGTGAACGAGAGCGTGTCCCCCGAGGAGCTCGAGCGGCTCTCGGTCGCCGAGGCCCTGTTCCTGCGGAACTACGCGGAGGCCAGGAAGGGCTGAGTGACCGCACGGGTCGATGCGGTCGCCCTGCCGGTGTCCGCCAGCCGGCGCAGGAGCCTGTCCCGGCGGCGCGCGAGAGGCCGGGGGCGCGGGTACGGCCTGCGTCCGGCCGGTCCCTGCGGGCGGAGACGGGCCGGACGCGGAGGATCCGGAGCCCGCAGGTCACGTCGCGGTCTGTCGCACAGGACTCGTCTCACCGGCTTTCCCTGCCCGCGGATCGGCATGACGGCATGAGGAGAGACCACCTGCCCCGCACCGCCCGTCCTTCCCCCGGTGACCGCGCGGCTGACCCCGGCGTACGCGCTGAGCGAAGTCGCCCGGAGCAGAACCCCGGGCACCGGCGCACCGCCGTCCGTACGTTGGCCGTATGGATTGTGTCGAGGTGCTTCCGCAACTGCACATGTTCCGTTTCCCCATCGGCCAGGCCTACCTCTGGTGTGACGGAGCGGACCTGACCCTGGTCGACGCGGGCGACCGGCACGCGGCCGGCGCCGTCGAGGAAGGCATCCGCCGGCTCGGTCACGACCCGGCCGGGGTCCGGCGGATCGTTCTCACCCACGGCCACCGCGACCACTACGGTGCCGCGCAGGAACTCGCGGACAGGTACGGCGCCGAGATCCTGGCGCACCGGCTGGACGCACCGGTCGTCCGGGGTGAGGAGCCCGTGCCCGAACCCGTCCTGCACGACTGGGAACTGCCCCTCTACGAGCATGCGCTGACGGTTCCCGAGGCTCCGCCCACCCGGGTCGACCGGGAGCTGACGGACGGCGACGAGCTGCCTTTCGGCGGCGGCGCCCTGGTGGTGCACTCCCCCGGTCACACCCCCGGGTCCATCGGCCTCCACCTGCCCCGCCATGACGTGCTGTTCACCGGGGACGCCGTGGCCGGGGTGGGCAGGGTGATGCTGGGAGTGTTCAACACCGACCACGCCCAGGCCGGAGCGTCGTTCCGCCGGCTGGCCGCTCTCGGTCCCGCGGTCGCCTGCTTCGGTCACGGTGATCCCCTCACCGAGGGCGCGGCGGCTGCTCTGCGGGCCGCCGCGCGGTGACCGGCGGCCCGCAGGGGGTCATCGGGCGCCCACGGGGACCCCGGCCTCCAGATTCAGCACGACGGAGCGCTCGCGGGCGCGCAGCGCCCAGCGGAGCCGCTCGAAGCGGGTCGGCGGGAGCATGCCGGCCGCCTCCTCCTCGGTGACGAACCGCCAGCCGCGCAGTTCCGAACCCGGCAGGAGCAGTCGAGCGGCCTCCTCACCCCGCAGCCGGCCGCCGTCGAACAGGAAGCGCAGGCCTCCGTACGCGGGCGGCTCAGGCGCCTCCCAGTCGACCACCAGGAGGTCCGGCTCCCTGTCCAGGCGAAGCCCGAGCTCCTCGGCGACCTCCCGGATCCCTGCCTGTGCCGGGGCCTCTCCGGGCTCCACCACACCGCCGGGGAACTCCCAGCCTGGCTTGTAGGTGGGGTCCACGAGCAGCACCCGGTCCTGCTCGTCGAAGAGCAGCACCCCTGACGCCACGGTCTCCCCGCGCGGCTCGGGGGTCTGGACTATCCCGCACTCCCCGGCCGCACCGGTGCGCAGTGCTTCGGCGATCCGCTCGGCCGTCTCGTACGGGGTGAGGGCACTGGTGTCGATCGTGTGGGCGTCCGCGGTGATCCACCCGAGCGCCGCCCGGTAGGGCTCGATGTGGTCGTAGGCCCACTGCCTGATCCGCTCGCTGTGCTCGGGGTCGTCGGCGAACTCCTCCCGTTCCGCGATCCGTTTACGCAGGATCGTTTCCTCAGGTGAGAGCAGTACATGGCACACGGGTATGCGCCGGGAGGCGAGCCCTCCGAAGATCTCGTCACGGTAGTCCTGTCTCAGCAGTGTCATCGGCACCACCAGCACCCCGGGGAGTTCCGCGAGAAGAGCGGCTGCCGTATCGACCACCAGGCGCCGCCATATCGGCAGGTCCTGGAAGTCGGTCACTTCGGCGAGCTTCTTCTGGGGCAGCAGCCGGCGCAGCGCCCCGCCGGTGAGTTCGGGGTCGTAGAAGGTGCTGTTCGGGATCAGATCGATCAGTTCGCACGCGGCGCTGGTCTTGCCCGCACTGAACGCACCGTTGATCCAGACGATCACGGGTCCCCCTCTTCCGTAGCCCCCTGTGGCTTGCCCGCAACACCCCGCTCCGGAAACCCTGCGGGGTGAGGCGGTTGCGCCGGCGCGGCCGCCGGGGCGTTCCACTGTACGAGCCCGGACGGTCGCACCACCGTGACGAGCGGCGGCCGGACGTCGTTGGAGCAGACAGCCACGGGGACGACGAGGGGGTGCGCGGTGCACCGCACGGTACTGGAACGGTTTCCCGCGGGAGGCCCACGGGGCAGCCGGCCCGCGGAGGAATTCGCGGCGGCGCGGCGCCGCGAGGGAGTGGCCGCCGAGGTCGTGATGGACCTGGAGCAGGACACCTACCTGGTGGTCGCGCCCCAGCAGCCGGCGGACCAGGGCCGCTGAACAGCAGGACCGGGGTCGCCTACGGAGCGGCTACGGCCCGCACGCCGTTCGGGACGCCGGCGCGGGCCCTCGAGGCTGCGGCCGCCGCACCGACCAGGCCCGCGTCGGCGCCCATGACCGCGGAGGTCACGGTGAGGCCCTGGACGAAGGAGAGCGTGGCGTAGTCGCGCAGCGACCTGCGCAGCGGGGCGAAGAGCACCTCACCCGCCCCGGCCACTCCCCCTCCGATCACAGCGATCTCGATGTCGGTCAGCGTGGCGGTGGCGGCGATTCCGGCGGCGAGTGCCTGGGCGGCCCGTTCGAAGGAGGCGGCCGCGACCGGGTCCCCTGCCCGCGCAGCGGCGGCCACCGCGGCGGCTGTCGCATCACCGTCCGGGTCGGGGCACCAGCCGTTCTCCAGGGCCCGCCGGGCGATGTTCGGCCCGCTGGCGAGGCGTTCCACGCAGCCGCGTGCTCCGCAGGGGCACGGGTCCCCGTCCAGGTCGACACTGATGTGACCGATGTGACCGGCGTTGCCCGAGGGCCCGGGGTGCAGCTTTCCGCCCAGTACGAGGCCGCCGCCGACACCGGTCGAGACGACCAGGCACAGCGCGTTGTCATAACCGCGGGCGGCACCCAGCCAGTGCTCGGCCGCCGTCATCGCGACTCCGTCACCGACGAGTGTGACCGGCAGCCCGCCGGTCGCCACGGCCACCCGGTCAACCAGCGGAAACCCGCGCCAGCCCGGGACGTTGACGGGGCTGACCGTGCCGGCCGAGGCGTCCACGGGCCCTGCGCTGCCGATGCCGACCGCTCGCGCCCGGTGCCACAGCGGAGAGGCCATCAGCTCCGCCAGGACGTCATTCACCGCGCCCATCACGGCCTCGGCTCCGTCGTGAGCCGGTGTCGGACGCTGCGTCCGTACGAGAAGAGAGCCGCCGCCGTCCACCAACGCTCCGGCGATCTTGGTACCGCCGATGTCGAGCGCGGTGACGAGGTCGGTATGCATCGGTGTGGACTCTCCGGAGGGGTGTGGCGCAGGACCTGCGGCTTCAGTCGGATGGCCCACCCAGTTTCCATTCTCTTGACAACGTTGTCCAGGGCCTATGCTCGACGCCACAGCATCCGGCCTCTCCCCGGCGCCACCGGCGGAGGCCGGAATCACACGTTCCCGACGTCAGGACAGCGCACCGTGGCCGAGACCGCCCGCCCTTCCGAGTCCCGCTACGGCAACAGGCCGACCATGAAGGATGTGGCAGCCCGTGCCGGAGTGGGGCTCAAGACGGTCTCACGCGTGGTGAACAGCGAGGCCGGGGTCACCCCCGACACCGAGCGTCGCGTCCATGAGGCCATCGAGGCACTCGGCTTCCGCCGGAACGACAGTGCACGCGTCCTCCGCAAGGGCCGCACCGCGTCCATCGGTCTGGTGCTGGAGGACCTGGCGGACCCCTTCTACGGCCCGCTGAGCCGCGCCGTGGAGGAAGTGGCCCGCGCCCACGGCGCGCTGCTGATCAACGGCTCCAGCGCCGAGGACCCGGAGCGTGAACAGGAGCTCGTCCTCGCGCTGTGCGCCCGCCGGGTGGACGGCCTCATCGTGATCCCGGCGGGCGACGACCACCGCTATCTGGAGCCGGAGATGAGGGCGGGCATCGCCACCGTGTTCGTCGACCGCCCGGCGGGCCGGGTGGAGGCGGACATGGTCCTGTCGGACAGCTTCGGCGGAGCCCGCGCAGGCGTCGCCCACCTCGTCGCGCACGGTCACCGCAGGATCGGCTTCATCGGGGACCAGCCGCGCATCCACACCGCCACGGAACGAGTCCGCGGGTACCACGCGGCCCTGGCCGACGCCGGGATCGAGGCCGAGGACAGCTGGGTCTCCCTCGGCCCGACCGATCCGGCCCGGGTGCGGGCCGCCGTCGAGGCCATGCTCACCGGCCCCGAGCCGGTGACCGCCCTCTTCGCGGGCAACAACCGGGTGACGGTCACCGCTGTCCGCGTCCTCGCCGAGTGCGACCGCCGCGTCGCCCTGGTCGGCTTCGACGACATCGAACTGGCCGACCTGCTCGGCATCACGGTGATCTCGCAGGATGCCGCGGCGGTCGGGCGTACCGCGGCGGAACATCTGTTCCGCCGCTTGGACGGCGCCGCTCACGCCCCCGCCAGGGTGGAGCTCCCGACCCGGCTCATCCCACGCGGCTCGGGGGAGCTCCCTCCCGCGTGACGCCTACGGCGCCGTCACGGTCAGCCCGCCGCGGCGGGGTGAGGCGAAGGCGTCCAGGTCCGCGCGGGTCAGGCCGGTGAGGCCGGCGACCTCAGCGGTGTCCAGGGCCCCGCAGTCGATGCCCCGGAGCAGATAGCCACTGAGCGCCTTCGCCGTGGCGGGCTCGTCCATGACGTCTCCACCGGCCCTGGCCGCGTAGGCGGCGAGCCGGGACGCGGCCTGGCCGAGGCCCTCGCGGTAGAAGGCGTACACGGCCGCGTAGCGGGTGGGCAGATGGCCCGGGTGCATGTCCCAGCCCTGGTAGTAGGCGCGGGCCAGAGCGCGGCGGGTGAGGCCGTAGTGCAGGCGCCAGGCGTCGTGGACCTGCTGGGTGGACCCGACGGGCAGGACGTTCGTCGAGCCGTCGCAGACCCGCACCCCCGTGCCTGCGGCGGCGACCTGCATGACGGCCTTGGCGTGGTCGGCAGCGGGGTGGTCACTGGCCTGGTGGGCGGGACTGACGCCGACGCAGGCGCTGTAGTCGAAGGTCCCGTAGTGCAGGCCGGTCGCCCGGCCCCGGGCGGCGTCGATCATGCGGGCCACGGCGGCGGTGCCGTCCGCCGCGAGGATGGACTGACTGGTCTCGATCTGGATCTCGAACCCGAGGCGCCCGGAGGGCAGGCCGTGGGTCTCCTCGAACGCCTCGAGGAGCCGCACGAAGGCGGTGACCTGCTCGGGGTACGTCACCTTGGGCAGCGTCAGGACGAGCCCTTCGGGCAGACCTCCGGCCCGCATCAGGCCGGTGAGGAAGATGTCCGTGGTGCGGATGCCCCGGTCGCGGACGGCCGCTTCCATGCACTTCATCCGGATGCCCATGTACGGGGCGGCGGTGCCGTCGCCGTACGCCTCGGCGATCAGGCGCGCCGCGCGGGCGGCAGCCTCGTCCTCCTCGGCGTCGGGACGGGGCCCGTAGCCGTCCTCGAAGTCGATGCGCAGGTCCTCGACCGGCTCCCGCTCCAGCTTGGCCCGCACACGGTCGTGGACGGGCTCCGCGAGTCCCTGCGGGATCCCGAGGGCCGTGGCGAGCGCGGCGGCGTCGGGGGCGTGCTCGTCGAGCGCCGCCAGCGCCTGGTCGCCCCAGGTGCGGAGGGTGTCGGGGGTGAAACTGTCGGCGGGCACGTAGACGGTGTGGACGGGCTGGCGCGTGCCGGGGTCCCCCGGGTATCGGCGGGCGAGTTCGGCGTCCACCGGCGTGAGGGAGGCGCTGATCTCCTCACCGACCGTGCCGGCGAGGCTCGTCGCCACCTTCTCCTGCTGACCCATGACCATATCCTCCAGCGCTTAATTATTCCGCTTCTCGGAATGTTTCATCCGCATAGTGAAGTTATAAGCCTCCCGGTCGCTGCGTCAACGGTGGTCGAAAACAGCCCGGGGCCACGCGGTGAGAACACCACGCGGCCCCGGGCCCTGGTACGCGAACAGCTCCTGCCGGGTCAGCCCTTGCGGGACTTGACCTCGTCGGTGAGCTGCGGGACGACGTCGAAGAGGTCACCGACGACGCCGTAGTCGACGAGGTCGAAGATCGGCGCTTCGGCGTCCTTGTTGACCGCGACGATGGTCTTCGAGGTCTGCATGCCAGCCCGGTGCTGGATCGCGCCGGAGATGCCGGAGGCGATGTACAGCTGCGGGGAGACCGACTTGCCGGTCTGACCGACCTGGTTGGTGTGCGGGTACCAGCCGGCGTCGACGGCGGCGCGGGAGGCGCCGACGGCCGCGCCGAGGGAGTCGGCGAGCGCCTCGATGATCCCGAAGTTCTCCGCGCCGTTGACTCCGCGGCCGCCGGAGACGACGATCGCGGCCTCGGTCAGCTCCGGACGCCCGGTCGACTCACGCGGGGTGCGCGAGAGGACCTTGGTGCCGGTGGCCGTCGCGGAGAAGGAGACCGTGAGGGCCTCGACGGCACCCGCGGCCGGGGCGGCCTCGACGGCGGCCGAGTTCGGCTTGACCGTGATGACCGCAGTGCCCTTGGAGACACGGGACTTGGTGGTGTACGAGGCGGCGAACGCGGACTGCGTGGCGACCGGACCCTGGTCACCGGCCTCCAGGTCGACGGCGTCGGTGATGATGCCGGAACCGATACGGAGCGCGAGACGGGCCGCGATCTCCTTGGCCTCGGCCGAGGAGGGCAGCAGCACCGCGGCCGGGGACACCGCGTCGTACGCGGCCTGGAGCGCGTCGACCTTGGGCACGACGAGGTAGTCGGCGAACTCCGGGGCGTCGGCGGTCAGCACCTTGACCGCACCGTGCTCGGCGAGCGCGGCGGCGGTGTCGGCCGCCCCGTTGCCCAGCGCGACGGCGACCGGCTCGCCGATGCGGCGGGCGAGCGTCAGCAGCTCCAGCGTGGGCTTGCGGACGGCACCGTCCACGTGGTCGACATAGACGAGAACTTCAGCCATGGGACTTCAATCTCCTGCGTGCGAAAGAGGCGGGGCGGTGGAAGGAACGGCCGGGGCTCAGATGAACTTCTGGCCCGCGAGGAACTCGGCCAGCTGCTTGCCGCCCTCACCCTCGTCCTTGACGATCGTGCCCGCCGTACGGGCGGGGCGCTCGGCCGCGGAGTCGACCGCGGTCCAGGAGCCGCCCAGGCCGACCTCGTCCGCCTCGATCTCCAGGTCCTCGAGGTCCCAGGACTGAACCGGCTTCTTCTTGGCCGCCATGATGCCCTTGAACGACGGGTAACGGGCCTCGCCCGACTGGTCGGTCACGGAGACCACGGCCGGCAGGGACGCCTCGAGCTGCTCGCTCGCGGAGTCGCCGTCGCGGCGGCCCTTGACCGTGCCGTCCTCGACCGAGACCTCGGAGAGCAGTGTGACCTGCGGGACGCCGAGGCGCTCCGCGAGCAGCGCCGGCAGCACACCCATGGTGCCGTCCGTCGACGCCATACCGCAGATCACCAGGTCGTAGCCGGTCTTCTCGACGGCCTTGGCCAGGACCAGGGAGGTGCCGATGACGTCGGTGCCGTGGAGGTCGTCGTCCTCGACGTGGACGGCCTTGTCGGCGCCCATCGACAGCGCCTTGCGCAGCGCGTCCTTGGCGTCCTCGGGTCCCACCGTGAGCACGGTGATCTCCGCGTCGTCCGCTTCGTCGGCGATCTGCAGCGCCTGCTCGACCGCGTACTCGTCGAGCTCCGACAGCAGACCGTCGACGTCGTCACGGTCCAGGGTCAGGTCATCGGCGAAGTGCCGGTCGCCGGTGGCGTCGGGCACGTACTTCACACAGACAACGATCCTCAAGCTCACGCCGGCTCTCCTACTGCATCGTCATTTCTGGGCTGCCTTGTTGCACGCAGCATAGGCGCCTTATCGGGCGGTTTCCGGTCGGGGCGACCCGGCTCCCGGTGAAATATTACTCGCCAGTACACCCAGTACGTTACCCATAAGCAAGCGCTTGGAACTGTGACCTAGCCAACGGAGACCGCCCCGCCGTCGCCCTGCTCGTCCTCAGTCTCGCAGAGCCGTGAACCGGCCCTGGTGGTAGACCAGTGGCCGACCCCCTCCCGAGGGGTCCCCGGCCACGGCCTCGGCGATCACGATGTGGTGGTCCCCCGCCGGGATCCGGGCCGCCACCCGGCAGACCAGCCAGGCCACCACCCCGCCGAGCAGCGGCACCCCCTCCGGGCCCCGGCGCCAGTCGGTGGACGGACCGAACCGGTCGGCGCCGCTGCGCGCGAACGTCGCGGCGAGCTCCTGCTGGCCCTCGCCGAGTATGTGCACGCCCACGTACCCGGCCTCCGCGATCACCGGCCAGCTGGAGGACGAGACGCCCACCCCGAAGGAGATGAGCGGCGGCTCGGCCGCCACGGAGTTGAGCGAGGTCGCGGTGAAACCGACGGGACGCGCGCCGGCGGCGGTGATCACGGCCACCCCGGCGGCGTGCTGCCGGAAGACGGAGCGGAGCAGTTCGGGGGCAGCCGTCACGGGAGTGCCGAGACCGGGTGAGGCCGTCATGGAGAGATCCTTCTGCGGGGAGGCGTACGGGCCGTACTTCTTCAGGCATCCGGACAGCGCGCGCTCGCATGGCGCACGAGGTCCACGTGGACCCGGACGAAGAGAAGGGGTACCGGCGGCATGCCGTCAGGGTGACGATCCGTGGTGTACACAGTCAAGCGGGTCCCGTCATGTGGGAGATGCGTCACGGTCCGTCACATCGCCTGCCCCAGTGCGGCCACGACATCCGCCGTACGCGGCCGGCCCACCGCGCGGCGGACGATGCGGCCCTTCGCGTCGAGCACCAGGACCGTGGGGGTCCGGCTGATCCCGAGGCTGCGCACGAGCGTGAGATGCGCCTCGGCGTCGATCTCGACGTGGACGACGCCCTCGACCATCCCGGCCACCTCCGTGAGGATGCGCCTGGTGGCGCGGCACGGCTGGCAGAACGCGCTCGAGAACTGCACCAGGGTGGCCCGGTCCCCCAGTTCCGCGCCTAGTCGGGCTGCGTCCATGGTGACGACAGCCGTGTCCGGGTCCATCCACTGCCTCCCTCTCGGAGTCCGCACAAAAGGCCAGCACCCTGCGACCGCATTACATTCCCGGATGATTCACGTGACGAGAATCTCTCGCCTCGGGCCCTTTGGGGCTGGCCACGGCGTCGCGCATGGGGCACGATCGCCCCAATGCCGAAAACCTACGGCTGCGTAACTTCCGCCGGGAGAACCCTCCCCAGGCACCGAAGAAGGGTCTTCAACCAGATGGCAGAGCTCGTCTATCGGCCGGTCATCGGCGCCGCTCGCACGCTGTTCAAGGCGCTCGACCTGAAGATCGACACCCAGGGTTCGGAACACATCCCGAAAACCGGTGGCGCGGTTCTGGTCAGCAACCACATCAGCTATCTGGACTTCATCTTCACCGGACTCGGTGCCCTGCCGCAGAAACGGCTCGTCCGCTTCATGGCGAAGGACTCGGTGTTCCGCCACAAGGTGTCCGGCCCCCTGATGCGCGGCATGAAACACATTCCCGTCGACCGCGACCAGGGCGAGGACGCCTACGCCCACGCGCTCGCGTCGCTGCGCTCGGGTGAGATCGTCGGCGTGTTCCCCGAGGCGACCATCTCGCAGTCGTTCACGCTCAAGAGCTTCAAGTCGGGTGCGGCACGGCTGGCCCAGGAAGCCGGCGTACCGCTGGTCCCGATGGCACTGTGGGGCACCCAGCGCCTGTGGACCAAGGGGCGTCCGCGCAATTTCAAGCGCAGCCACACACCGATCACGATCCGGGTCGGCGAGGCCATGGAGGCTCCCGCCGACCAGTACGCGGGCGCCCTCACCCGTCGGCTGCGCGAGCGCGTCCAGGAGCTCCTCGAAGCCGCGCAACGGGCTTATCCCGTGCGCCCCAAGGACGCGGCCGACACCTGGTGGGTGCCGGCGCACCTCGGCGGTACGGCTCCGACGCCCGCCGAGGTGCGCGAGTTCGGCTGATCCGTCGCAGGCGGAGGGATCCCGGGCCGGGCCACGCGGAGTGATCCGTGCTCCGGGACTCATGGTTCCGAGCGCTCCGGCGGGCTCGGCGGCTGCGCCCCGGGCTTCGCCGTGTCCTGGTCACTCACAGCCCGTCCTCCGAATGCGGGATCACGTCACGTACGGCCGCGAAGGCGGCAGAAGCGCATGCGTGTGCATCACCGGTTTCGGCGTCGGGACAGGCGGAGAGATCCTGCCCCGCGGAGCACGCCGGTGCGGTCGGCCGAGTCCGGCCGACCGCACCTCCGTACGCCTACTGCCTGCCCATCTCCTCCTTGAGCGCCAGCAGGAAGGCGTCCACATCGTCCTCGCGGGTGTCGAAGGCACACATCCAGCGGACGTCGCCGGCCTTCTCGTCCCAGAAGTAGAACCGGAACCGCTTCTGCAGCCGCTCGGACACCTCGTGCGGCAGCCGGGCGAAGACGGCGTTGGCCTGGACCGGGTAGAGGATCTCCACGCCGTCCACCGCCCGGACCCCCTCGGCGAGCCGTTGGGCCATCTCGTTGGCGTGCCGTGCGTTGCGCAGCCAGAGGTCCCGGGCGAGCAGCGCCTCCAGCTGGACCGAGACGAAGCGCATCTTGGACGCGAGCTGCATCGACAGCTTGCGCAGATGCTTCATGGCCCGGACGGAGTCCGGGTCCAGGACGACGACTGCCTCGCCGAAGAGCGCGCCGTTCTTGGTGCCGCCGAAGGAGAGGACATCGACGCCGACCGTGTTGGTGAACGAACGCATGGGTACGTCCAGCGACGCGGCGGCGTTGGCTATCCGAGCTCCGTCGAGGTGGACCTTCATACCCCGCTCGTGGGCGTGGTCGCAGACGGCACGGATCTCGTCGGGTGTGTAGACGGTGCCGAGCTCGGTGTTCTGGGTGATCGAGACGACCTGCGGCATGGCCCGGTGCTCGTCCTCCCAGCCGTACGCCTCGCGGTCGATGAGCTCCGGCGTGAGCTTGCCGTCCGGGGTCGGGACGGTGAGCAGCTTCAGTCCGCCCACCCGCTCCGGGGCCCCGCCCTCGTCCACATTGATGTGCGCGGACTCGGCGCAGATCACCGCGCCCCAGCGGTCCGTCAGGGCCTGGAGGGCGACGACGTTGGCTCCGGTGCCGTTGAAGACCGGGAAGGCCTCGGCGGTCGGGCCGAAGTGGCTGTGCATGATCCGCTGGAGGTGGCCGGTGTAATCGTCCTCTCCGTAGGCGACCTGATGGCCGCCGTTGGCGAGAGCGAGCGCGGCGAGAACCTCGGGGTGCGCGCCGGCGTAGTTGTCACTGGCGAAACCGCGTACCTGCGGATCGTGATGACGTCGCGCATCGGTCCTTACGGTTGCGGGGTCAGCCACAGACGCTTTCCGTTCACTTCTCCGGCGGGCTTGTCCCAGACTCCGGCGATGGCCTCGGCCAGCTCCGTGACGTCCGTGAAGCCCGCGAACTTCGCATTCGGGCGCTCGGCGCGCATCGCGTCGTGCACCAGTGCCTTGACCACCAGGATCGCAGCTGCCGACGTCGGGCCCTCGTCGCCCCCCGCCTTGCGGAAGGCGTCGGCCATGGCGAGCGTCCAGGCCTCGGCCGCCGCCTTGGAAGCGGCGTAGGCCGCGTTGCCCGCGGTGGGGTTGCTGGCACCGGCCGCGCTGATCAGCACGTACCGGCCCCGGTCGCTGCGCTGGATGGCCTCGTGGAAGGCGAGCGAGGTGGACTGGACGGTGCGGATCAGCAGCTTCTCGAGGTGCTCCCAGTCGGTGAGGCTGGTGTCCGCGAAGCCGGAACCGCCGCGCCAGCCCCCGACCAGGTGGACCAGGCCGTCGACGCGGCCGAACTCCTTCTCCGTCTTGTCGGCCCATTCCCGCGCGGCTGCCAGGTCGAGGAGATCGACCGTGTCGCCGGTGACCGTCGCTCCGCCGTGGGCGTAGCGTGCGGCGTCGACGGCCTCCACGAGCCGCTCGGGACTGGCGTCGGCGGCGACCACGGTCGCACCCGCCTCGGCGAGCCTGAGCAGGGTGGCGCGGCCCGCAGGCCCCGCCGCTCCGGCCACCGCGATCACAGCACCCTCGAGCACGCCGCTGTCACCCCTGTCTGTTCCGTTCATCGCCACCGCCTCCTCAGAACCCGCGCTCACGCAGCTGCCCGCCCGGCGTCCGCCGCGGTGATCCCCTTGGTGGAGGCGATCACATGCTTCAGCTTCTTCGAGAGCGCCTCATAGAACATGCTCAGGGGAAACTCGTCCGGAAGCACGTCGTCGACGAGTTTGCGGGGCGGCTGGGTCAGGTCCAGGGCGTCCGGGCCCTTGGCCCAGCGGGACCCCGGGTGGGGCGCGAGATAGGTCGCGACCAGGTCGTACGCCGCGAACCAGTGAACGAGCTTGGGGCGGTCGATGCCGTCGCGGTAGAGCTTCTCGATCTCTCCGCAGAGCTGGTTGGTGACCTCCGGGGCGCGGACCCAGTCGATCTTGAGCGTGTTGTCGGTCCAGCGGACCACGTCGTGCTTGTGGAGGTAGGCGAAGAGCAGCTGGCCGCCGAGGCCGTCGTAGTTGCGCACGCGCTCGCCCGTGACGGGGAAGCGGAACATCCGGTCGAAGAGCACGGCGAACTGGACGTCACGACCCTGGCCGAAGCCGTCGGCCTCCAGCTTCACGGCCTCCCTGAAGGCGGTGAGGTCGCAGCGCAGTTCCTCGAGCCCGTACATCCAGAACGGCTGGCGCTGCTTGATCATGAAGGGGTCGAACGGCAGGTCACCGTGGCTGTGGGTGCGGTCGTGGACCATGTCCCAGAGCACGAACGCCTGCTCACAGCGCTTCTGGTCACCGAGCATCTCCCGGATGTCGTCGGGCAGCTCGAGGCCCAGCAGATCCACCGAGGCCTCGGTCACGCGGCGGAAGCGGGCGGCCTCGCGGTCACAGAAGATGCCGCCCCAGCTGAAGCGTTCCGGCGCCTCGCGCACGGCGATGGTCTCGGGGAAGAGCACGGCGGAGTTGGTGTCGTAACCCGAGGTGAAGTCCTCGAAGGTGATGCCGCAGAAGAGCGGGTTGTCGTAACGCGTGGCTTCGAGGTCGGCGAGCCACTCGGGCCAGACCATCCGCAGTACGACGGCTTCGAGATTGCGGTCCGGGTTGCCGTTCTGCGTGTACATCGCGAACACGACCAGGTGCTGGAGGCCGTCCGCGCGGTCCTTGGCGGGCTGGAAGGCGAGCAGGGAGTCCAGGAAGTCCGGGACGCCGAAGCCGTCGGCGGCCCAGCGGCGCAGGTCGGTGACGAGCGCGCGGTGGTAGGCGTCGTCGTGCGGGAGCAGCGGAGAGAGCTGCTCGACCGCGGCGATCACGCGCTCGACGAGGGCGCCGGCCGTTTCCGCGGAAGGGGCCCCGTCAGCCGTGAAGTCGATGGAGCCGTCCTTGGCCTGCCAGGGGCGGAGCTCTTCCACGGCACCCTTGAGCGCGGGCCAGGCCGGGTGCTCCACGACCCGCTGGGCAGCAGCTATCGCACCGGCTGCGGTGGCATGCTCAAGAATTTCCGTCATAGCACTTCCTTCACGGGAGAACCTCGCGTCAGGCAACCGTATCCAGGCTCGGTCCGTTCGGACAAGTGGAGGGCAGAAAAATATCCTGTCACACCTCATCTTCACCGCTATTTTTCCTGCCACACATCCGCGCGACGGCTTCTTCCGCCGGACTGAAGGAGCAGAGGCCGTCCTGCACGCGAGAACTGGTTCCCTGGGGGTAGGAACCGCACGCGGGGTCAGCACGAGGGACGGAAGCGGGAGTGTCTTGACTTTTCTCACCATCGGTCATCGCGGGGTCATGGGCGTCGAACCGGAGAACACGCTGCGCTCGTTCAAGCGCGCGGAGCAGGCCGGCATGGACGCCGTGGAGCTGGACCTCCACCTGAGCAAGGACGGCGCGCTCGCCGTGATGCACGACGCCGCCGTGGACCGCACGACGGACGGGCAGGGGCTGATCGCCGAGAAGACGCTCCCGGAGCTGCGCGAGCTCGACGCCGGCCAGGGTGAACGGGTGCCCGTCTTCGAGGAGGTGCTCGACGCGATCAGCTCGCCCCTCCAGGCCGAGATCAAGGACGTGACGGCCGCACGGGCACTGGCCGAGGTGATGCTGCGACGCGATCTGGCCGGCCGCGTCGAGGTGTCCTCGTTCCATGACGCGGCGGTCGCCGAGATCGCGCAGCTGGTCCCGGGCGTGCGGACGGTGCTCATCGCCAGCCGCTGGGAAGGCGATGTGGTGGACCGGGCGAAGGCGGTGGGCGCGGGGACACTCGCCCTGAACATCCGCCGCCTCACCCTGGAGGTGGTCGAGCAGGCACACGCGGAGGGCCTGAAGGTGATCGGCTGGGTGGTCAACACCCCGGACCACCTGCGTCTCGTCCGCGCCCTCGGCCTGGACGGCGCGACGACCGACCACCCGGAGATCCGGCGCGCGGGCCGCTTCACCGTCTGAGGCGCCCCACGGCCCCGGCCCGCCGCCACGGGTGCCCGGAGGTCTCGGACCACCGCCACGGGCGCCCGGGGGCTCCGGCGCGCGCCACGGCTCCGTAGGCCCTACAGCTCCTTGACCAGCAGCTCGAACACGAGGTCGTCGCGCTGCGGAATGCCGAAGCGCTCGTCGCCGTACGGGAAGGGTGTCAGCTCTCCTGTGCGGCGGTAACCCCGGCGCTCGTACCAGGCGGTCAGCTCGGTCCGGACCGAGATCACCGTCATGTGCATCTCGTGCACGCCCCAGCTCTCGCGGGCCACGCGCTCCGCCTCGGCGATGATCACCTTGCCGAGGCCGGCGCCCTGCAGCTCCGGCCTGACCGCGAACATACCGAAGTACGCGGCCTCCCCACGGTGTTCGAGCTGGCAACAGGCAACCGGTTCACCGTCGCGCTCGGCCACCAGGATCCGGCCCGCGGGGACCGCGAGCACTTCGCGCACCCCGTCGGCGTCCGTGCGGCGGCCCTGGAGGATGTCCGCCTCGGTGGTCCACCCGGCCCGGCTCGCGTCGCCCCGGTAGGCGGACTCGACGAGCCGCACCAGGACCGGCACATCGTCCTCGGTCGCGTCGCGGAAGGTCAGTTCTGTCCGTGCCGTGGCCGGTGCGATGTCCATGAGGCTCTTCTCCGAGGTGTGCTGCCGCCTGTGCGCTCCCGAGACTAACCCGGGCCCGGCCGGCCCCCCGCAGGCCCGGGCGCGCTCCCCCAGTACCCCAATGCGCCCCGGTAGGAGTGCCGGGGACGGGGCATCGATGGGACGGAACCGGCGTGATTCGCCGTGGGGGGAGGTGCACTGTGCACGGACCGGCGCTGCCCGGCTGGCTGCTCATGGTGCTGTGCGGGGCCACGGGGGCGTACTGCCTGCTGCGGACCCGTAACGGCACACGACGGGAACGCGGATCGGCGCGGGCCGAGGCGCTGATGGGGTTCGGGATGGCCGCGATGGCGGTGCCCGCGGCTCCGCTCCCGGAGTGGACATGGGTGGTCCACACCGTGGTGTTCGGCGCCGCCTCGCTGCACGCGGCCGTGTACGCCAGGGGCGGGGGCCATCATCTGCATCATCTGGTCGGTTCGCTGGCCATGGTCTACATGGCCGTGGCCATGGCGCCGGGGGCGGCCCACGCCCCGGGCGGCGGCCACGCGAGCCACGGAGCGGGGGCGGCCGGGACCGCAGGCGGCATCCCAGTGCTGACCGGGGCGCTGCTGGTGTACTACGCGCTCTATGTCCTGCGCTCGGCGGGACGGCTGATACCGGCCCCCGCTCCCGTCGGCGTACCGGCCGGCGGCCCCGGCGGCATGACGGGTCCGGCATGGGGTGCCCGGCCGGAGCTCGCCCTGGCGTGCAGGCTGGCCATGGGCACAGCCATGTTCGCCATGCTGCTCACCCTGTGAGACAGCGGGCCCCGCACACGGTGTCGTACGTCACTTGACGCACGCGGCCATACCCGCGGGCGGCGCGGCACTCATAGGCTGACGTCCATGTTGGTCTCCCTCGCGTTGCTGCTCCTCGGCGCACTGGCCGCCGTCGTGGCTCCGGGCCTGATGGCGAGGGCACGATGGCCGGAGCGGGAGCCCGTCGTGGCCCTGTGGGTGTGGCAGTGCGTGGTCGCGGGCGTCCTGTTGTCGTTCGGGCTCTCCATGACCTTCAGTGCGGCCGCCGCCTGGCAGGCGGTCCGCGGCCATGTCTTCGCACCCGCCCCGAACGCCGTCGTCGAGGCGTACGCCCTGGGCGCGTACGGGCCGTGGTCGGCGGTCATCGCGGTGCTGCTGGCGCTCGGCGGGGTGTGGACCGCCGCCATGCTGGTACGGGAGATCCACCGGGCCCGGGTGCGCCGCAGGCGGCGGCGCACCGAACTGCTGGTCCGTTCCCCGCTGATGCCGGGCGAGGAAGCCGGCAGCGGGCGCCTCGTGGTGCTGGAGGGCGAACGGCCCGATGCCTGGTGGCTGCCGGGGGCGGCTCCTCAACTGGTCATCACCACCGCGGCACTCGGCCGGCTGAAGGGGCGCCAGCTCGATGCCGTGCTGGCCCACGAGCAGGGTCACGCGCAGGCACGCCACGACTGGCTCCTGTACTGCTCGGAAGCGCTCGCCACCGGATTCCCGCAGGTGCCGGTGTTCGCCGCCTTCCGTGACCAGATGCACCACCTCGTGGAACTGGCCGCGGACGACGTGGCGTCACGGCGTTTCGGCCGCCTCACGATCGCGCTCGCCCTGGTCGAACTCAACGAGGACCGCGGCGTGTTCGGCCCGGCGCCGGCTTCCGGCGCTCATGTGCCGTTCAGGGTGAACCGGTTGCTCGCCCCCGTGGAACGGCTCACCGCGGGCCGTCGGCTGCGGCTGACCGCCGCTGCGGCCCTGGTGCCCGTGGTGCCCCTGCTGGTGGCCTTCGTCCCGGGACTCAGCGCACTGGGATAGCTTCGTGTGCCGGTCGTGCACGAGGATCGTCCCCATGCACTCCCCTCCGCGCCTCCGGGCCCCCTTCCTGATCACCGGACTCGCCTGCGCCTCGCTGTCCCTCGTCCTGATCGTGCTCGTCGCGGTGTCCTGGTCGCCTTTGACGGCGCTGGACACGACAGTGGCCCGCGCGCTGCACAGCAGAGCGGTGACCGAACCAGGGCTGGTCCAGGTCAACCGGATCCTGACGGACTGGGTGTGGGATCCCTGGACGATGCGTGTCCTGACCGCCGTCGTCGTGATCAGTCTGTGGTGGCGCGGTTCCCGGCTCCTCGCGGGGTGGGTCGCCGCGACCAGTCTGTTCGCCACGCTCGTACAGCAGGGGCTCAAGGCGGCGGTGGGCCGGGAACGCCCGCGGTGGCCCGACCCGGTGGACTCGGCGCACTACGCGGCCTTTCCCTCGGGCCACGTCATGACTGCGGCGGTGACCTGCGGGCTCCTCCTGTGGCTGCTGCGCCTGCACGGCTCTCAGCCGCCCCTGTGGTGGGGCTCCCTGGTGCTCGCCGTGATCTCGGTGGCCGGAGTCGCCCTCACACGCGTCTACCTGGGGGTGCACTGGCTGAGCGACGTGGTGGGCGGAACACTGCTGGGAGGGACCGTGGTCGCGCTCTCCGTGGCCGGATACACCGGGTACACCCGTCGCACCCGGCAACCGGCCGGAGAGGAGGACACGCTCTTGTAGGTGTCCGCCGGAGGCGGCGATGACCGGTCGCACGCAGATCAAGGGCGTACTTTCCGACTTCTCCGGGACTCTCTTCCGGGTGGAGTCCGTCCATGCGTGGCTCGTCGACACGCGGGGCACGACCATGGAGCAGGCCGGCTTCGAGCACTGCACGCGTCGGCTGGCGGCCGGAGCCCTGCCCGGGGGCCCGTCCCCGAGCGGATCGCTCCGCCTCCGACCACGGTGTGGGCCGAGCGCGACCGCAGCGCGCGCCAGCACAGGGAGGCGTACACCGCCCTGGCCCGCGAAGCGGCCCTCCCGGACCCGGACCTGTACGACGCGCTGTACGACCGCCACATGGGCCCTGCCGCCCGGCGGCCGTAGCCCGACGCGGCGGAGGTGCTGCGCGGGCTGCGCCACCACGGCATCGCGGTCGGTGGCGTGAGCGACATCGGCTGGGACCCGCGTCCCGTCTTCCACGCGCACGGCCTGGACGGGCTGGTCGACGCGTACGTCCCGTCCTTCGAACACGGCATCCGGAAGCCCGGCCCCGGCTCTTCCCCACAGCGTGCACACTGCTGGGGTGTGATCCCGGCGGACGTGGTCATGGCCGGTGACGACCGTCACGCGGACGCAGGCGCGGCCTCCCTGGGCTGTGAGGTGCGTTTCGTGGAGCACCTGCCCGTGGCGGAGCGGCCCGAGGACTGCGGGCACTCGGGCTCCCGGCACTCGCCGGGAAGGGACGGAGACACCCCGTTCGTGAAGGATTCCAGGGGGCGGTGTGAGGGATATCCCTGCCCCTGAGGGGGTCCGAGGGCCTGTCGGGGGTTTAGCTTGGTGGACATGTCCCCGTATCCGAACCCGTCCGTCGCCGTGCGCCCCGCCTCAGTGGTCAACGAAGAGATCCGCACCCTGTGGCAGCGTTCCGGAGGGCTGCTGTCCCCGGACGACGAGACCGAGTACCAGCGCCTGCTCGTGGAGTGGGCCGCGGCGGCGGGTACGAGCGTACGGCCGGCCGTCTGAGCGACCGGACAGCGCGCTCCCGCGCCTGATTCCGGCGATCCCCCGCATCGCCGGAATCAGGGGTACAGCATGTCCCCGCGCCGCCCATGGGTCAATGAGATAAACGTGCCCCGCCGGGCGGAAGCCGTCCGGCGGGGCACTCTCCTTCACCTGCGGGAGGAACCGGTGGATCAGCGGTCGAAGTAGTCCGGCTGCGTCTGCACGTTGAGCTCCGGCAGCCGCACCTTCTTCGCCGGGTCGGTCCGCCGGTCGTCGAGCTTCAGGACGTCGAAGCCCTTGGCGATGTCGTTGGAGTAGATGTAGCCGTTGTAGTAGTACGCCGACCACGGGCCGGCCGTGGTGACCGCGTCCGTGGAGACCGGACCGCGCTCGAAGTACGCGATCTCCTTCGGCTTCGAGGAGTTGGTGAAGTCCCACACGGAGACCCCGCCCTGGTACCAGGCCTGGACCATCAGGTCCTTGCCCTTGACCGGGATGATCGAGCCGTTGTGCGCTACACAGACCTCGGTGTCCGCCTGCGGGCGGTCGATCTTGAAGTAGCTGCGGAAGACCAGCTTGCGGTGGTCCCCCCTGCCCGTGATGTCGTAGATGCCGTCGGCCCCGCGGTTCGGGCCGATCTCGTCGTTGCAGGTGGCCGCGCCACCGCCGCCGAGCTCATCGGTGAAGACGACCTTGTCGGCGTCCTGGTTGAAGGTCGCCGAGTGCCAGAACGCGAAGTTCACGTTGTCCTGGACACGATCGATGATCTTCGGATTCTCCGGGTCCTTGATGGAGAACAGCAGGCCGTCACCCATGCACGCCCCGGCCGCCAGGTCCTTCGAGGGCAGAACGGTGATGTCGTGGCATCCGGTGGTCTTCGAGACGCCGGGGTTGGCCGGCGCTCCCGGGTTGCCACCGTCCGGGAAGAGGACCGGGAAGTTCACGATCCGGGAGTCCTCGGGCGCGCTGCGCGGCACCTTGATGACGGAGATTCCGTCATGCGGCGGCTGGCAGTCCGGGAACGTCTCGTTCGGCGAGTACGACGACACGTACACGTACACGTTCCTGCGCTCGGGAACGATCGTATGGGTGTGTGAACCACACGCGGTCTCGACAGCGGCGACGTACTTCGGGTTGCGCTTGTCGCTGATGTCGAAGACCTTCATGCCCTCCCAGGAGGACTTCTCCGTGGCCGGCTGGGTGGTGCTGGCACACGAGTCGTCACTGCGCGAGGAGTCGGTCGACAGGAAGAGGAGGTTCCCGGAGACCGAGATGTCGTTCTGGGAGCCGGGACACAGAACCTGTGCGACGGTCCTCGGCTTCTTCGGATTACGGATGTCGAAGATCCGGAAGCCGTCGTAGTTCCCGGCGTAGGCGTAGGTGCCCTGGAACGCCAGGTCCGTGTTGGTCCCCTGGAGCGCGTCCTTGGGGATGTTCGTGAGGTGTTCGATGTTGGCACTGTGGACTATCTCGTCCACGCCGGGTATCTCACCGCTCTCGATGGCTGCCCTGGCTTCGGCCTGCTCACTCACGGAGACACCGCTGCGGGTGGTGGCGGTGTCGCCCGGATCGGGCGTCGCGGCCGCGGGTCCGGCCGTGAACAGCGTGGCGATGAGCCCGGCCGCGGCTGCCGCCACACCCAGACGTCTCCGCCGCACGCTGGTGGTGTGCAACGAGGTCACTGCGTCCTCCCTTGTGTCCGTTCGTCGACGAACGGTTCCTGGACCCCGGCAGTATCGTCCCTCGCATGTACACACCAACAGATGGCAACAGAGATGTAATGAAAATTTTTGATCACCGGCCGGTGGGAGGTGTTAGGACGGTCTGCAACACATTCATGTGGCAATGGAGGTCACCGTGTTGATGCCCCGTCGGACCGCGCACGTGCGCGCAGCAGCTCTGGTGACGACGCTCGTGGCTGCCGTTCTCACTCTGGGAGGCTGCGACGAGGGCCGTGACGGGGCGAAGGCCGGGACGGACGAGGGCCCTTCGGTGGTGGCACCCGGGAGGCCCGGCGAACCGGCCAGGACACTGTCGGCCGAGGAAGCGGTGAAGGCCGCCGGGGACGACACTCCCAACTCTGCGGACTTCCGCTACGTACGCATGATGATCGAGCATCACGAACAGGCTCTGGTACTTACCGCCCTCGTTCCCGGACGGGCGTCCTCCGCATCTGTCGAACGGCTCGCGGAGCGCGTTTCGGCAGCTCAGAAGCCTGAGATCGGCGCCATGGAGGGCTGGCTGAAGAACAACGGCGGCGACGACCGTGGGGGGACGCACGACCACTCCGCGATGCCCGGCATGGCGACCGCCGAGCAGGTCGAGCAGCTGCGTGCCGCAGAGGGCAAGGCTTTCGACCGGCTCTTCCTGGAGTTGATGATCACTCATCATCAGGGGGCGGTCACCATGGCGACCGAAGCTCTCGCGGACGGCAACAACGTGCTGGTGGAGGAGATGGCCAACGACGTCGTCGCCCAGCAGACCGTGGAGATCGACCGGATGCGAGGGCTGATGGCCTGATGCGCGTCACCCGGTCGCGCGACCGGGCGGGCCCGCCCGGCGTCCTCCGCGGGACGGGCGGCCCGTGGCGTGGCCGAGGGGTGTCAGCGTCGGCCGAGGCGCTCGGCCTGCCGTTCCGCGCCACCGAGGACGCTGTCGAGCAGACCGGGGAAGAGCGCCTCCAGGTCCTCCGTCCGTACACAGCTCAGTTTGGCCGTGCCGCGGTAGAACTGGGCGATGACGCCGTTCTCGCGGAGCACCCTGAAGTGGTGCGTGGTGGTGGACTTGGACACCGGGAGATCGAAGTGGGAACAGGCCTGCTCGTCCGCCGCGCCGGCCAGTTGACGCACGATGCGGAGCCTGATCGGGTCGGAGAGCGCGTGGAGCACGCCCTCGACGCGGATCTCCTCGCGCGAGGGGTGGGCGAGCACACGAGCGGTGGTCGTCGTCACGGTGGCTCCACTTCGTACTGGGGACTTCATTGTACGAGAATCGTCGTAGTTTTATCCACGGGCCGCCACCACGAGCCGGACGCGCGGGCTGCCGTCCGCCCTCCGGCCGAACTCCTCCAGGGGCAGCAGCCGCACCGTGAATCCGGTGTCCGTCAGGTCGTCGACCACGCCGGCGAGCGGGAAGGTGCGGTAGTACATGACGAAGGGCGGTCGCCACAGCGCGTTGCGCACCCGCATGGCCAGATCGAAGCCGAGCAGCGACCAGTACGCCGGGGAGCCCACCTCGGGCGGCGCACCCACCGGGAAGACGAACAGACCGCCCGGCCTCAGTGCCGTGTGCACCTGCCCGAACAGCCCGGGTCGTTCCTCCGGCAGGAAGTGGCCGAACGCCCCGAAACTCAAGGCCAGGTCGAAGACCTGCACGAACGGCAGCGACAGGGCGTCGGCCCGGACCCAGTCCACCGCCGGGCCGGCGCCGTCCGCGGCATGCGCGGCCCGGGCGACGTCGAGCATGCCGGCGCTGAAGTCGACGCCGGTGACCCGCTCCCCGCACAGACCGCGCAGCACGCCCACGCCCGCCCCGGTGCCGCAGCAGACGTCCAGGCCCCGGCCGAACGGCCCGAGGGGCCGCGCCGCTTCGGCGACCGCTTCGAGCACCCGGTCCGGGGTCCGGTAGGGCGTCGCGTCGAATTTCGGGGCGAGCAGGTCGTATCCGCGCATCGTCGAGGAGAGCGCTTGGACGGCCAGTTCGCGCAGTGTGGGGCCCTGAGGAGTGAACATCGCCGCTCAGCGTACCCACGGGCGCGGCGTCACACCGCGTAGCCGTACTGTTCGGGCGTCTCGACGTCGCCGCCGAGCGCGCGTGAGGCGTTGCGGGCGAAGTAGGGGTCGCGCAGCAGTTCGCGGCCGAGCAGGACCGCGTCCGCGCTGCCGTCGGCGAGGATCTTCTCCGCCTGCACGGGGTCGGTGATCAGACCCACGGCCGCGACCGGAAGGCCTGTCTCCTTGCGTACCCGCTCGGCGAAGGGCACCTGGTAGGCGGGGCCCGCGGGAATCCGTGCCTTCGGCGCCAGTCCGCCGGTCGAGACGTCCAGCAGGTCGACGCCGTGTGCGAGCAGCTCACGTGCGAAACGGACGGTGTCGTCGGCGGTCCAGCCCTCACGCGGGTCGTCCGCGTTCTCGGTCAGCCAGTCGGTGGCGGAGATGCGGAAGAACAGCGGGAGGTCCTCGGGCCACACGGCGCGTACGGCGTCCACGACCTCCAGCGCGAGACGCGTGCGGTTCTCGAAGGATCCGCCGTAGGCGTCGGTGCGGTGATTGCTGTGCGGAGAGAGGAACTGGCCGATCAGATAACCGTGCGCCCCGTGGATCTCGGCGACCCTGAAGCCCGCGTCGAGCGCCCGGCGAGCGGCGTCGGCGAACTGCCGCACGACCTCCTGGATCTCCTCGACGCCGAGCTCGGCGGGCACCGTGTGGGACTCGTCGTACGCCAGAGGGCTCGGACCGACGGGCTTCCAGCCCTCGGGGTCGCCGGCGCCGATGGGAGTTCCGCCGCGCCAGGGGCGGTCGGTCGAAGCCTTCCTTCCGGCGTGGGCGAGCTGAACGCCCGGGACGGTCCCCTGGCCGGTGAGGAAACCGGTGATCCGGCGGAACGCCTCCACCTGGCGGTCGTTCCAGATGCCGAGGTCCGCGGGACTGATCCGCCCCTCCGGACTGACGGCGGTGGCCTCGACGAGGATCAGACCGGTGCCGCCGGCCGCCCGTGCGCCGTAGTGGGCGAAGTGCCAGTCGTTGGCCGTGCCCGCGTCGGGTCCGGAGGCTTCCGCGCTGTACTGGCACATCGGGGCCATCCAGACGCGGTTGGGAATGTTCAGCGACCGCAGGGCATAGGGCTCGAACAATGCACTCACAGGGGGCTCCGGTTCCTCAGGATGCGGCGGGGGCGCGACGGCCCGGGCATACCGGGCCGCCACTTCGTACGAGATTCACCGTACTACGAGATTCACCGTACTACGGCAATCGTCGAAATACGAGCTGCTCGTACGATCCCCCTCATCCCCCCGGCCGCAGCCGACGGCGGAGCCGGATGTCGGTATCCGCCTCGTACGTCTGGCTCCAGCTGCGCCCGCCTCCCGATGTCCAGGTGACCTGGACATCGGCTCCGTCCGTCCTGACGGCCTCGACCGTCATGGACCGGTTCCCGTCCCGTACGTCACCGCGCAGCAGCTCACGGGCCTTGACGGTGACGGGGTCCGCCGTCCGCGCGTCCTCCGCTTCGCCGGCCGCCGCGGCGAGCGCCGCGGCCAGTTCCCTGGCCGCGGCCGGTGAGCAGGACCAGGAGGCGGCTGCCGAGGAGCCCTCGATGAGGATCTCCACCTGGAGAGGCCCTTCCACAGGCCCGGGGGCCACCTCCAGCCTCACACCGTGTCCCCCGGTGTCCCGGATCTCGATACTCATACCAGCCGCCTCCTCGTCCCGCTCCGGTCAGCTGAGCCGGAGACTCTCCGGCGGGCCCAGATAGCTGGGCTTGAGGCCGCCGGTGTCCACCACGAGGTTCTGGAGTACCACGGTCGGGTCGACCATCCAGAATTTCAGCACGTGGGTCCCCGCCCGGTCGATGTGGTGCGTGGTGCCGGTGCGGTTGACGTTGTCCGAGGTGTTGCGGGCCCACTGCGTGTTCATGGTGCCGTCGTCGGCACCCGTGACCTCGATGATGTCGACGGACTGCGGGGCATCGTCGTCGAAGGAGACCGCGTACGTGAGTCCGCCGGCCGCCAGGGCGCTGTTGCGGGGCGAGAGGTAGGCCCAGACGGTGACCGGTCCGGTGGTGAACAGGCTGACCCGGTACTCCAGCCGGGGCCCGCGACCGCCAGGGGTCTGCCGTGCCGCGGTGACCGGGAAGGGTTCCATGCCCGATCCGGTGCGGCCGATGCCGGGGATGCGGCGCCAGGAGATCTTTCCTCGGCCGACCGCACGGTGGAAGTGGCCGGCCTCGATGGAGACGTATCCGTTGGCCTCGACGAACCCCGCCAGCTGTGCGCGTGCCCTCCCGGGCCGGTCGATCACGGCCTGGACGACGACCTCGCTGCCGCCGGGGCCCGACACGGTGACGGGCACCCGCGTGACGCCCTGCGGGGCCCGCGACCAGTCGACCCGGAAGGTGACCCGGGTCTGGGCGTCCACCCGGCCCCGCGTCCGGTCGGCGATCAGCCAGGAGGCACCCGTGCGGATGCGGAAGCCGAAGGGTTCGGTTCCCCGGTTGAACACCTCGACGTACTGGGCGGGCTGGCTCTGGTACGGGCTGAAGACCGGCAGGACCGCTTCACCGCCCTCACCGGACGCCGGCCACCAGTCGGTGGAGCCGTCGACGGCCACGCCCATCTCGGCCTTGCGCGGGAGTTCGATGCGGCGGACAGCGGGGAAGATCTCGTCCGCTATCGCCACGTCGTCCAGCTCGGGCTGCTGCCAGGGGGCATTCGGGCCGTAGCGGTCCACATCGCCGTAGCCGATGTGCGGCTGGGTCTGGAAGCCCTCCCACTTGCCGTCGGCCACCTCGGTGTTGAAGCGCCGCGCCAGGGCGAAGTCCTCGGCCAGCCCCGCCTCGGCGGTGGCCGCGAGCTGGTTGGTCAGGGCGCGGCCCTGGGGGGCGTAGTGCAGGTTGGTGAACTCCGCCTCCCGCAGGGCGTACAGGTTGGCGGTGGCCCGGACGGCGTATCCGACCAGCTCGTACCAGGCGTCCTGGGCGGACGCCGGCAGGCCACGCCGGACGCGTTCCGCGGCGGCGTCCAGGCGCTGCCAGTCCTCGGTGACCCGTTCCAGCTCGCGGTAGTCGACGATGCTGAAGGGGGTGGCCCGGTCGTCGTAGACGACGGCGGAGGAGTCCGTCGCCGGGTCCTTGGCCGGGTCGAGGGTGATCTTCCGGTTGAGCAGCTCGGGCTTGCGGCGGGACTGCAGCCGGGCGTACGTACGCAGGATCCCGGCGATCTCCCCGGCCTGCCGTTCGCCGAAGTTCTGCGCGGCGTAGCGCTCCTCCCATTCCGGGAGGGCGTCCAGGGGCCAGCGGCCGGGGTCCCAGGCGTACTCCAGGAAGAACTGGGTGGGCAGTTCGTTGCCCTTGAGATCGCCCGCATTGGCGACCCAGAGACCGTGGTTGCCGTAGGCCGCGCTCTGGTGGAGCTGGTCCCACATGTTGGGGAGCGAGGCGGTGTCGACCCACTTGTAGTTGCGTCCCATCCCGACGTAGTCGAAGTGGTAGTAGAGGCCGTAACCGCCGCTGCGGGCATCGTGTTCCAGGTGCGGCAGCTTGCGGACGTTGGCCCAGTTGTCGTCGGTGAGGACGACGGTGACGTCGTCCGGGACCCTCAGCCCGCGGTCCCAGTAGTGCTGGACCTCCTTGTAGAGGGTCCACACCTGCGGGACCGCGTCCGGTGCGCCGAGTTCACCGGCGAGGATCTCGCGCTGGGCTGCGATGATCTCGGTCATCAGCTCGATGCCGTCCCCGTCCGGCAGGCTGACGTCACCGTTGCCGCGCATGCCGAGGGTGACCACACCCTCGAAGCCCCCCTCCGCCATGCGGCGGACACCCTCCCGCCAATAGGCTTTGACCGCCTCGGCGTTGCGACGGAAGGACCACTCTCCGGTGCCGCCGTACGGGTCGTGTCCGGGCTCGGTGATGTTTCCGGCGCTGTCGCGCACAGCGGCGACGGCGTGCCGGTTCCACTCCTCGATCCCCCGCATCATGGGTGCCTCGTGCGAGGTCCCCATGACGACCCCGTAGGCCTTCGCGGTGGCGTGGTTCTCCGGGTCGTCCTCGGCGAAGGCACGGCCCCAGACCGCCGGCCAGAGGTAGTTGGCCTTCAGGCGCAGCATCACTTCGAAGATCTTGGCATAGAAGGCGGCGTTGAAGCCGCCCTCGAAGCCGGGTGCCTTGCCGGGGCCGAAGTAGGCGGGGGCCCAGGTGCCGAGGGCCGGGTTCTCGTGGTTGATGAAGAACCCTCGGTATTTCACGGCGGGGGTGCCCTGACTGTGCAGTCCGGGCAGGACGTACAGCGCGTCCCGGTGGACGGGAGTGACGTCGTCCCACCAGTACCAGGGCGAGACCCCGATGCCCCGGGAGACGTCGTACACGCCGAAGATCGTGCCGCGCTGGTCACTGCCCGCGATGACGAACGCACGGTCCACTCCGGGCAGCGGCTTCTCCACGACTGTCTGGAGGCTGGTCTCCCATGCGCCTTCGATCCCTGAGACCTTCAGCCTGCCGGCTTCGATCAGGGCGTCGATCAGCGGGCTGCGGCCGATGGTTCCGACGAGGACGATCTCACGGCCGTGTGGTGTCGCGCCGTGTGACAGTGCCGGGCGGACGCCGCTGACGCGCTCGATGTCGTCCTGGAGGTCGCCCGCCACCCGGACGACACCTTCGTGGTCCTTGTCACTGACCACGACCGGAGCCGCTCTGCCGCCCCTGACCAGGGGGAAGGCCCCGGATCGGGGACTGAAGGAGATGTACGCGCCGGGGTCGGTGGGGCGGGGAGCCGGCCCTTGGCGGAGGTGGCTCGCAGCGGCCTCCCCCGTCAGTCCCGTCAGCGATCCGAGCGGCGTCGCCGCCAGGGCGGTGATCCCGAGACCGGCCCCGAGGACCGATCTGCGACTGGTGTGCTTGTCCATGTCCCTCTCCCATTTTGTTCACCTGCATGACAAATTGGACGGGTGCGGGTCCCGGCCGGCGGCCGGCGGGCCCCTGCGGCTTCAGTCCGCGGCGCCGGGCGCCGCGGCGGGCCGCCGGCCGGTCACCGGTGCCGGTTCGCCGTCCTCTCCCGGGGCGGGCGAGAGGGCGGCGACGATCGCGTCGGCGGTGTCGTCGGGCTCCGGAGTGACCAGTCCGACGGCGACGTACACCACCAGCGACGTGACCAGCGGCGTCACGATCACGAGCGTCTGGTCCGTGCTGTCGAGCACGAACTTCACGAAGAGGTACCCCAGGAGCCCCAGCGCCCAGGAGGACAACGCGGCCCGGGGCCCGGACCGGCGGAAGGCGGGCAGCAGCCCCAGGAGCATCGGGATCGATATGGGCCCCATCACGGCCGCGACGAGTCCGACGATGATGCCGAGCACGCCGCCGAAGTGATCCGCCTGGATCGCGACGATCATGCTGACGCTGATGAAGACGACGGTGCACACCCGGGCGAGGAGCAGCCCGGCCGCCGGGGACAGGTGCCTGGCACCGCGGACGACGGCGGGGATGATGTCGCGGGTGACGACCGCGGAGACCGCGTTGGCGTCCGAGGAGGCCATCGCCATGGTGTGGGAGAACATCCCTGCCAGCGTCAGTCCGACGAGCCCTGCGGGCAGGTACGACTGTGCCATCAGCGCGTACACCTTCTCCGGGTCCGCGATGCCCGGCAGCAGCACGGCCGCCGCGACGGGCGGGAAGAGCAGGACGGCCGGCCAGACCACGTACAGCAGGGCGGAGAGCCCGGCCGAACGCCGTGCGGCTTCCGGGGATTCCGTGGCCATGTACCGCTGGGCCAGGTTCCACATGCCGCCGTTGTACTCGAAGAGCTTCACCACGACGTACGCGCCGAGGAACGTCGCGGTGTACGGACCGACGAGCGGCTGCCCGTGCCCCTCGGGCAGTCTGTTCCAGAGGGTGCCCAGGCCGGCCACGCCGTCGCCCAGCCGGTCCAGCACGACCCAGAGCATGGCGAGCGCGGCGGCTCCCTGGATGACGAACTGCCCGAAGTCGGTGAGTGCGTCGGCCCACAGGCCGCCCACCGTGCAGTAGAGCAGCGTGACGATGCCGGTGATCAGGATGCCGGGGGTCATCGGCATGCCGGTGAACACGTGGAGCAGGACGGCCACGGAGGCCCACTTGGCGGCCACGTCGAACACCTTGAGCAGCGCCCCGCTCCATGCGAGCGCCTGCTGGGTGGGCACGTTGTAGCGCTTGGCGAGGTACTCGAGGGCGAGGCGACCGCATAGCGTTTCCGCAGCCGCTGCCAGCGCGGGGCGAACAGCCACGCACCCACCGCGGTGCCGAACGCGAGCGGCAGAAAGGCCCAGACGTAGACGGTGATGCCGTAGCTGTAGGCGATGGCGGCGTACGCGACGAACACGGCGGCGCTGTACCCGGACATGTGGTGGGAGATGCCGGAGAGCCACCAGGACATCCGGCCGCCCCCGGTGAAGTAGTCACTCACATCGCCGACACGGCGGTGCGACCAGAGGCCGATGAGCAGCATCACCAGGAAGTAGCCGCCCAGGGCGGCCCAGTCGAGCGGGGCCATCAGATCTCCTCGAAGTGCGTACGTGACCGGGGCGGCCGGCGGTCCGGCCGTTACCAGCGGGGCGTCCTCCTCTCGTAGGAGGGATCGATCCGCCGCATGTAGCCGGTGTCGTCCCGGTTGCGCAGTCCGCACGCGATGTACTGCTCGTGCAGCCGGGCGAGGGCGTCACGGTCCAGTTCGACACCGAGACCTGGGCTGCGGGGGACGCGTACCGCCCCGTCGGTGAAGGAGAGCGCGCCCGGGACCACCACCTCCTCGGACTTCCACGGCCAGTGGGTGTCGCAGGCGTAGCCGAGATTCGGCGTGGCGGCCGCCAGATGGGTCATCGCGGCCAGGCTGATGCCCAGATGCGAGTTGGAGTGCATCGACAGCCCCATGCCGAAGGTGTCGCAGATCCCGGAGAGGAGCCTGGACCGGTGCAGGCCTCCCCAGTAGTGGTGGTCCGACAGCACGACCTGCACCGATCCCCGCTCGACCGCGGGCGCCAGCTGGCCGAAGGCGACGACGCACATGTTGGTGGCGAGCGGGACGGGGGTCTCACGGGCGACCTCGGCCATCCCGTCGAGGCCGGGCGTCGGGTCCTCCAGGTATTCGAGTACGCCCTCCAGGCGGCCGGCCACCTCGATCGACGTGGCCACGCTCCAGGCCGCGTTGGGGTCGAGCCGCAGCGGTACGCCGGGGAAGGCCTCGCGCAGGGCGAGAACCGCCTGGACCTCCTCCTCGGGCGGCCGCACACCCCCCTTGAGCTTGATCGCAGAGAAGCCGTATCCGTCGATCATGCGGCGCGCCTGGGCGACGATGCCTTCCGGGTCCAGGGCCTCGCCCCACTCGTCGGGGTCCGCTCCGGGGTGACCGGCCCACTTGTAGAAGAGGTAGGCGCTGAAGGGGACCAGGTCCCGCACGGCGCCCCCCAGCAGGTCGCTGACGGGGCGGCCCGCCGCCTTCCCCTGGATGTCCAGGCAGGCCACCTCGAACGGGGAGAAGACCCGGTCGACGGTGCTGCTGGTGGTGATCATCCCGGTGAGCCCGGACCCGCCGGGCCCGTGGTCGCCGGCCAGGGCCTCGGCCACCTTGCGGTGCATGACACCGAGCGCGTACACGTCCATGCCGGTGACCGCCTCCGCGGCGGCCCGCAGCCGGCGCAGATGCCCGTCGTCCGCGTACGTCTCGCCGAGACCGACCAGGCCGTCTCCCGTGTCCACCTCCACGACCGCCCGCAGCGCGAAGGGTTCGTGCACGCCGACCGCGTTCAGCAGCGCCGGGTCCCTGAAGGCCACCGGGGTGATGCGCACTCCGGTGATGGTCCGGAGGTCCGTCGTCATTCCGTCGCCTCTTCCGTACCTGTGGGGATGGGGTGGTCCAGCACCGGCCCGCGGCGGGCGTCAGGGTGCTGCGGGCCGGCTCGGGGGCGTAGTTCTCGTCGAAGATGCCGGCCGCGCCCTGGGCGGAGGAGAACTTCCCCGCGGTCCTGGCCCGGCAGGGCGCGTCCTCGGCCGGTGCGGAGGTGTCGACGTCCGTCCCGATGCGCGGGCCTGTCTTCCTGCCGAGAGCTCCGAGCGTCTGCGGGCCGCGTCGTGCTGCTTGCCGCCGTGCCGGACGGTGTCGCCGGTGGCGGCGGAAGCACTGGTGAGGGTGGACGCGGGGCTCAGGAGAACAGCGGCCGCGGAGCCGACGGCGATCGAATGGATTGCCCTGAGCATGACATATTCCCTCCGTGGAGGCGCTCGGCCGTGAGGCCGTGGACCGAGCACGCCGGGCTGCTTTCGAAAGTTTCGACGCCCGTCCCGCACACTCCTCCTGGAGGAGTGCGCGGGACGGGCGTGCGGGGGCCGCACGGCCCCCGCACGTCACTTCTGCGTGATCAGCTCGTCGACCGTCACGGTGCACACCATGTGACGCCGGTGATCCACGGTTCGCTCGGGTCCCGTGAGACGCAGCCGTACGGTGTGTCTCACGTCGGCCGCGTCGCTGGACGTGGCGAAGCGCAGCTCCAGGTCGCCGGGTTCGACGATCCGGCGCCCTCCCGCCCCGGTGAAGGAGACCAGGTCCGGGTGGAACCGGAAGGTCACCCTCCGGGACTCCCCGGCGGTGAGCGGCACCCGGGCGTATCCGATCAGCCGTGCCTCGGGACGCGTGGTCTGGGCGACCGGATCGTGGACATAGAGCTGGACCACCTCGGCCCCGTCGCGGTCACCGGTGTTACGGACGGTGATCGCGAGGTCGGTCCCCTGGTCGGTGGGGAGTTCGGCCGGTGCGTCGGCCCCGGCCTCCCAGGCGAACGAGGTGTACGAGAGCCCGTGGCCGAAGGGGTGGAGCGGAGTCGGGTCCAGATTGCTGACCCCGTTCGCCCGGCCCAGCGGTGGCTGCAGATACGTCCACGGCTGGCCGCCCGGGCCGTCGGGCACCGACACGGGCAGACGCCCCGAGGGGTTGACCCGCCCCGAGAGCACACCGGCGAGCGCCGGCCCGCCCTCCTCGCCGGGGAAGAACGCCTGCACACAGCCGGCCAGCCGGCCCGCCCACCCGCCGAGCGCGTACGTACGTCCCGTCAGCAGCACCAGGACGACCGGGGTGCCCGTCGCGAGCAGCGCGTCCAGCAGCTCGTCCTGGAGACCGGGCAGCGCCAGGTCGGCCGCGTCGCAGCCCTCGCCCGAGGTACCGCGGCCGAACAGCCCGGCCCGGTCGCCGAGCACCGCCACACAGACATCGGCTCCGGCCGCGAGTGCCGCCGCTCCTTCGATCCCGGAGGCGTCGGAACCGTCCACGTCGCAGCCCTGCGCATAGTCGAGGACCGCACCGGGGAACTCCTCGCGGAGCGCCTCCAGCACCGTCGGCACCTCGATGCCCATCGGCGTCCCGGGGTGCTGCACACCGACGTGGCTGGGGAAGGAGTAGCAGCCGAGCATGGCCAGTGGGTCGTCGGCGCGAGGTCCGACGACGGCGACCCGTCCGGTGCCGCTCAGCGGAAGCGCACCCCCGGGGTTGGCCAGCAGGACACAGGACCGTTCCGCGAGCAGCCGGGCCAGGGCCCGGTTCCGCGGCGGATCGAGGTCCACCGTGCCGCGCGCCTGCTCCGGGTCCACCCCCTTCAGCACGGCGGGCAGAGCCGGCCCGCCCGGATCGAGCAGGCCCAGCCGGCACTTCTGCAGCAGTACGCGGTGCAGGGCACGGTCCACCAGGTCCTCGGCCACGAGTCCGTCACGGACGGCGGTGACCAGGGCGTCGCCGTAGCTGCGTACGGTGGGCAGCTCCACGTCGACGCCTGCCGTCAGGGCGAGGCGGGCCGCGTCACCGCGGCCCGCGGCCACCTTGTGCAGGGTTTCGAGGAAGCCGATGCCGAAGTAGTCGGCGACGACCGTGCCGGTGAATCCCCAGGTGTCCCTGAGGAGCCCGGTCAGCAGGGCCGGGTCGGCGGCGACCGGGACCCCGTCGATCTCGGCGTACGAGTGCATCACCGAACGGGGGCCGCCCTCACGGACCGCCATTTCGAACGGCGGCAGGATCACGTCGGCCATCTCCCGGGCGCCCGCCCGGACCGGGGAGAGATTGCGGGCGCCGGCCGACGCGGAGTAGCCGGCGAAGTGCTTGAGCGTGGCGACGACGCCGGAGGACTCCAGGCCGCGTACGTACGCCGTACCGATGGTCGCGACCAGGTAGGGGTCCTCGCCGATGGTCTCCTCGACACGGCCCCAGCGCAGGTCCCGCACCACGTCGAGGACCGGGGCGAGACCCTGGTGGACACCGACCGACCGCATGTCGCTGCCGATCCGGTGTGCCATCTCGGCGACCAGTTCCGGGTCCCAGGCCGCGCCCCAGGCGAGCGGGACGGGATACGCGGTCGCGCCCCAGGCGGTGAAGCCCGCCAGGCACTCCTCGTGGGCGAGTGCCGGAATACCGAACCGGCCCGCCTCGGCGATCCTGGCCTGGGCCGTGGCCAGTGAGACGGCGCCGACGCCCGGATCGACCGGAGCGGTGCCGAACGGCCGGGTGAGCTGGCCGAGCCCACGGGTGGTGATCTCCTCGAAGTCGACCGGATCGACCATGTCGTTCTGGTGCGGTGCGACCCCGTCGCCCTCCGCATCGGCGCCCACCCAGATTCCGTACAGCTGGGCGGCCTTCTCCTCGAGCGTCATCCGGGCCGCGAGGTCGGCCACCCTCACTTCGGGGCTGAGCGAAGGGTCGCGCCACGGTCCGTCGACAGCGGGGGGCGGGTCGGCCTGGCGGGCCGGTGGGGCGGGGTGGATTGCCATGGCGGCAGGAGTTCCTCTCATGAGTGCGGTGGTCCGGGGCGGCGTCGGTGCGCTATTTGCCGCCCACCCCCATCAGTCCGTTGATCAGCGCCCGCCGGGCCACGAGGTACACGGCGAAGATGGGTATGACGGAGAGGACGATGGCTGCCAGTACCGCGGGGATGTTCACTCCGAACTGGCTCATGAAGTTGAACAGCCCCAGCGTCAGTACGCGCTGCTCCTCCGACTGCGTCAGGATCAGCGGGAACAGGAAACCGTTCCACGCCTGCAGGGCCGAGAAGATCGCCACCGTGCTGATCCCCGCCTTGGACAGCGGCACCGCCAGCTGCCAGAGCATGCGCACGGGCGAAGCTCCGTCGAGGGCCATCGCCTCGTACATCTCCTCGGAGACGTCGCGCATCGTGCCGCTGAGCACGAGGACCGCAACGGGCATCGCGAAGGCGGCGGTGGGCAGGATGATCGCCCACAGGGTGTCGTACAGCCCCATCTTGCCGATCATCAGGTAGAGGGGCACGATCACCGCCTGCGCCGGGATCGCCACACCGAGCAGGAAGGTCCGGAAGGCGAGCGACGAGAGGCGGCTGCGGGTGCGCACCGCCACGTACGCCACCGGAACGGAGAGCACCAGCACGATGGCGACCGTGGCCACCGCGACGATCGCGGTGTTGCCGATCAGCGTGAGGAACCCGCTGTCCAGCACGAAGTCGTAGTTCTCGAGCGTCGGATCGGCGGGGATCGCCAGCGGGTCGCCGTTCAGGGCCTCGTCCTGCCGCATCAGCGACGCGGAGACCATCGTGTAGAGCGGCACCAGGACGATGACCAGCCAGATCAGCGAGCCGATGCCGGCCACCGGGTTGCCCGGGGACCTGCGCCGGCGGGCCGGGCGGCCGCGACGCGACGCGTCGGGCATCGCGCGCTGCTTCGGCGAAGCGGGGCGGGTGTCGATCGACATCTCGTCACATACCTTCCCGGGTGGACCGCATGGACCCGAAGCCACTGAGGCGGACCATGATCAGCGAGATACTGGTGGCCACGACGACGAGAGCCGTGGCGATGGCCGCCGCGTAGCCGAGGTCGTACGTCTGGAAGCCGGTCCGGTACATCAGGTAGGGCAGGATCGTCGTGTCCGTGCCGGGGCCGCCCTTGGTCATGATGAGCACGGTGTCGAAGTACGTCAGCGAGCCGACGATCATCAGGATCGACGAGGTGGTCATCGTGTGGCGCAGCTGCGGCAGGGTGATGTGGAAGAACTGCCGCACCATGCCCGCTCCGTCGATGGAGGCGGCCTGGTAGAGGACCTCCGGGATCTGCCGGGCGCCGCCCTGGTAGATCAGGGTGTGGAAGGGCATGAACTGCCAGCCGCCGACGAAGGCCACGACGAGCAGCGCGCCGGTGGACGACCCCATGATGTTGGGGTCGATGCCGAACCAGGGCCCGATCGTCTGGATCACACCGAAGTTGGGGTCCAGGAGGGCGCGGAACAGCATCGCGATGGCGGTGGTGGAGAGCAGCAGCGGGATGAAGAAGATCGCGGACAGGAACGCACGGCTGCGCTGGCGGCCCGCGGCCCATACGCCCAGCAACAGGGCCACCGGAGTCTGGAAGACCCAGCTGATCGTGGTGAGCAGGAGGCTGAGCCAGGCAGCCTGACCGAACTCGGAGTCCTTGAACAAGCGGGTCCAGTTGTCCAGACCCGTGAAGGCCGGGGAGCCGAGCCCGTCCCACTCGCAGAAGGAGAGGTAGACGGCGATCGCCAGGGGGGCGATCGCGAAGACGGCGAAGAAGAGGATGCCCGGGACGGCCCAGGCGACCGGTGGGCGGCCGACGCTGCCGGCGGCCGCCTTCCTGTCTCCGTGCCTCTTCGCGACCGGAGTGTGGTGGGACATCGTTACTTTGCGGCCTTCATTGCTTCGACGAACTGCTCGGGGGTCGTCTTGCCGGCGAACAGCTTGCTGATCTCCGTGAGCAGTGGCGTGGCGTACTGGGCTTCGAGTGCCTGGTCCCACGAGAGGGTGAAGCTCGGGGCCTTCTGCACCATTTCGTACTGGTCGGTGGCGAACTGCGGGTTGGGGGAACCGCTCAGCATCGAGGCCGCGTTGGACGTGGTGGGGACGTCACCGTTGTCGACGAGGGCCTGCGCGTAGGTCTTCGACGCCATCGTCTTCAGGAACGCGATGGCGGTGTCCTTGTGCTTGGTCCGGGCGTTGACGGACCAGTAGTTGGTCGGGTTGCCGACGATGTTCGCCGGGTCGCCGACTCCGCCTGCCACCGTCGGGAAGGCGGTCCAGCCGAGGTCCTTCTTGGCGAATTCGGGGGCCTTGCCCAACTGGGTCGAGTACTCCCACGAGCCCATGAGGTGCATCGCCGCCTTGCCCTTGCTGAGCAGGGTCGGCGCCGCTCCGCTGCCGTAGTCCACGGAGTTGAAGTTCTTGCCGAAGGCACCCTGGTCGATCAGCTCCTTGACGGTCCGGGCCGTCTTGAGGACCGCGGGGTCGCCCCAGCCGTCGGTGTCGCCGTCCTGGATCTTCCTGAAGACCTCCGGGCCGCCGATCCGGTCCAGCAGGTATTCCATCCACATCAGTTCCGGCCACTTCTCGGCGCCACCGAGCGCGAAGGGGGTGATGCCGGCGGCCTTGAAGGTCCTGATCGCCGCCTGGAGGTCTTCCCAGGTCTTCGGGGGCTCGACCCCGTGCTCGGCGAAGAGGGTCTTGTTGTAGAAGAGCATCACGGGCTGCATCCCACGCATGGGCACCCCGTAGATCTTCCCTTCGAGACTGCCCGCCGTCATGATCGAGGGAATGAAGCCGTCCTTGAGGGTGGCATCGTTCTTGACCGTCGACGTCAGGTCGACCAGGTCGTCGGAGTCGACGTACGGCTTGATGGAGCCGCCGCCCCAGTTGTAGAAGACGTCAGGGGCGTTGGGCGAGCCCATGGCACTGCGCAGCTTGTTCACGTAGTCGGCGCCGGGGACCGGAACCAGCTTCACCTTGACCTTGGAGGTCTTGTTGAACGTGTCGACCGCCGCCTGCTGAACCTTGACCGCGTCGTCGCCGTAGACATAGGCGGTGATGGTTCCGCTGTCACCACCACTGCCCCCTGATCCGCAGCCGGCCAGCACGCCGGCCATGACCACCGCCGCGCCCGCCGCGGCCCATCTCGTCGTACGTGTGCCCTGAGTGAATATCCCCGACCGCATGACCGCACCCTCTGTCGAATGTTTCGGCGTGCTTTTCGAATGTTGCCGGAACCGTACGGTCACGTTTCGGGCCAGTCAAGGGGGCGGGAGCAAGGATTTACGAACCCGGCCCGGACGTCTTTTCGGCGTGCCGGGGGGCTACGATTCGTGCATGAGCCCTGCAAAGGTCCAGCCCCAACAGGAGAAGGTGTCCACCGACGAGTCGTCGGAGAGCACCGCCACGCTGGCAGAGATCGCCCGAGCGGCCGGAGTCTCGGCTCCGACAGTTTCGAAGGTGCTGAACGGGCGTGCCGATGTCGCCCCCGGTACGCGCGCGAGGGTGGAGGAGTTGTTGCTGCGGCACGGCTACCGTCGCAGGCGTGGCGCCTCCCAGCAGTCCCAGCTCATCGATCTCGTCTTCCACGAGCTGGACAGCGCCTGGGCGATGGAGGTCGTCCGGGGTGTCGAGAACGTCGCCAGGGAGGAGGGCCTGAGTCTGGTCCTCTCCGAGAGCGCCGGCCGGCTCACCCCCGGCCAGACCTGGGTGGACGGCGTTCTGGCGCGTCGCCCGGCCGGAGTGATCCTGGTCCTCTCGGATCTCGACGCGGCACAGCGGGCCCAGCTGACCAGCCGCTCCATCCCCTTCGTCGTCGTCGATCCGGCGGGTGACCCCGGGGACGACATCCCGTCGGTGGGGGCGGCCAACTGGCAGGGCGGCCTCGCCGCGACCCGCCATCTGACGGGTCTGGGCCACCGGCGGATCGGTGTCATCGGCGGACCGACCCGCATGATGTGCAGCCGCGCCCGGATCGACGGTTACCGCGCGGCCCTGGAGACCTCAGGTGTGCCGATGGACCGCGAGCTCGTCCGGGAGAGCGAGTTCAACCATGAGGGCGGCTATACGGCGGCCCTGGAGCTGCTGCGTCTGCCTGAACCGCCGACAGCGGTCTTCGCGGGGAACGACCTGCAGGCACTCGGCGTCTACGAGGCCGCGCGCGAGCTGGGGCTGCGGATTCCGGAGGACCTCAGCGTGGTCGGCTTCGACGACCTGCCGCTCACCCGCTGGATCGGCCCGCCGCTCACCACGGTGCGCCAGCCGCTGATAGAGATGGCCGAGACCGCGGCCCGCCTGGTGCTCGACCTGGGCCGGGGCAGGCAGCCTGCGACCACCCGGGTCGATCTGGCCACCAGTCTGGTGGTCCGCAGCAGCACGGCCCCGCCGGCACGGTGAGCAGGCGGCTCGTCACTCCCGGCGTACGGGCCGCGATGTCCGGCCCTGTGGCCTGTGCGCCCTTGCCACGATCACTGTGACCTGGGGCGACAGCATGTCTGCCCGCCACTGTCAGTGGCCGGGTGCAGACTGTCCCCGTCCGGTACAACGGCGTCTCGGGAGGTCCTGTCATGACCGATGTTCTGCTCACCGTAGGTACCCGCAAAGGGCTCTTCATCGGCCGCAGGCAGGGCGGCTCCTGGGAGTTCGGCGACGCTCACTTCAACGCCCAGGCGATCTACTCGATCGGGATCGACACCCGCGGGGGGACGCCCCGGCTCCTGGTCGGTGGCGACAGCGCGCACTGGGGGCCCTCCGTGTTCCACTCGGACGACCTGGGTGCGACCTGGGTGGAGCCCAGGCGACCCGCCGTGAAGTTCCCGGAGTTCACCGGGGCGTCGCTGGAGCGGGTGTGGCAGTTGCATCCCGCCGGCCCGGAGGCCCCCGGCGTCGTGTACGCGGGGACCGAGCCTGCGGCGCTGTTCCGCTCGGACGACCGCGGTGAGTCCTTCGAGCTGGTCCGCCCGCTCTGGGAGCATCCGACGCGGTCCCGGTGGGTCCCTGGCGGGGGCGGCGAGGGGCTGCACACCGTCCTGACCGACCCGAGGGACGCCGGAGCGGTGACCGTCGCCGTATCCACCGCGGGAGTGTTCCGTACCGAGGACGGCGGCGAGCGCTGGAAACCGTCCAACAAAGGTGTCTCCGCGGTCTTCCTGCCGGACCCGGACCCCGAGTTCGGCCAGTGCGTGCACAAGGTGACCCGGGACGCGGCCGACCCCGACCGGCTCTACCTGCAGAACCACTGGGGCGTCTTCCGCAGCGACGACGCCGGGGAGCACTGGAAGGACATCGGTGCGGGCCTGCCCTCGGACTTCGGCTTCGCCGCCGCCGCGCATCCCCATCGCGCCGGCACGTTCTACGTCTTCCCGATCAACGCCGACGCGGACCGTGTTCCCGCCGGGCGCCGCTGCCGGGTGTTCCGTACGCAGGACGCGGGTGAGACCTGGGAGCCCCTCACGCGGGGCCTTCCGGACGGTGACCACTACGGCACGGTGCTGCGTGACGCGCTCTGCACGGACGACGCGGACCCCGCCGGCGTCTACTTCGGCAATCGCAACGGCGAGGTGTACGCGAGCGCGGACGACGGTGACAGCTGGCAGCAGTTGCTCTCACATCTGCCCGACGTGCTGTGTGTGCGGGCGGCGGTGCTCCACTGACCGCCGCCCGGCCCGGCCGGGGAGGGCAGGGCGCTCGCCGCAGCCGCCGCCCACGATGACGGGCTTGTCCCGGCCGGATCTGCGTGCGGACTACGGCCGGGCGTCCAGCCGGTGCTGCAGCGAACCGTCCGGTCCGAAGACGTCCAGCAGATAACCCTCGTCCAGCGAGAGTCCTTCCTCGCGTTCGAGGTAGCCGGTGACCGACCCCTTCAGCTCGTCGAACACCCGGGCACTGCCGTCGGGGTCACGTGTCCACACGACAAGCACGGGTACCCCGTCAGGCCCGTCACTCGTCTGGATTCCGTAGACCGTCCGCGCCCCGCCCGCGACCCGGTACCGCTTCGCCACCTGCGCGGCGGCATCGGGCGCGACCGTGGTCGTGGCCGTGGGGCCCACAGTGGCGAGGGACCGGCCGGGATCCGCCGCCCCGTCGCCGGTGCAGCCCGACAGCAGGGCGAGGGCTCCGGCACCCGCGAGGACGGCGGCACTGGCGATGTGCTTCATGGTGACAGCTTCGCCGTTCCCCGAGCCGGGCCGACGGCGTTCCGCACAGCCGTTGTCGTTCTGTCATACGGGCATATGCCGAGGGACGGCCGCGCCGCACAGGCGCACGTGCCGATGCGGGCACCGCTTACGGCAGACGCCAGTCCACCGGTTGTTCCCCTGCGCGCACCAGGAAGTCGTTGGTGCGGCTGAAGGGCCGCGAGCCGAAGAAGCCGCGGTCCGCCGACATGGGGGAAGGATGGGCGGATTCGACAGCGGGCAGGTCGCCGAGGAGCGGCCTCACGTTGCGTGCGTCGCGTCCCCACAGCACGGAGACCATCGGCCTGCCCCGTGCGGCCAGGGCGCGGATGGCCTGCTCGGTCACTTCTTCCCAGCCCTTGCCCCGGTGGGCGGCGGGCTTGCCGGGCGCCGTGGTCAGCGCCCTGTTGAGCAGCAGCACCCCCTGCTGCGTCCAGGGCGTCAGGTCGCCGTTGGAGGGCCGGGGAAGGCCGAGGTCGGTGTGCAGTTCCCTGAAGATGTTCTCCAGACTGCCCGGCAGACGCCGGACGTCGGGCGCCACCGCGAAACTGAGCCCGATGGCCATGCCCGGGGTCGGGTAAGGGTCCTGACCCACTATCAGGACGCGTACCTCGTCGAAGGGCTGCTGGAAGACGCGAAGAACGTTCTTCCCCGCCGGCAGATAGGTGCGGCCGACCCCGATCTCCGCACGGAGGAAGTCCCCCATCGCCGCGATCCGGCCGGCCACGGGCGCCAACGCCTCGGCCCAGCCGGGCTCCACAAGTTCACTCAACGGTCGCGCTGCCACAGCCGTCACCCTACCGGCCCGCAGGGTCCCGGATGATCGCGTCCGCTCCCATGGACCGGGGCCGGGCGGTAGGGTGCCGCTCGTCGTCAGTCCTCCATCCCACGGAGTCCGTCCATGAGGTCACGCAGACGCTCGTCCCCGGACGGTGGTGCCCGTGACTTCAGGTGAGGCCGGCCGGCCGGCACCCGGCCGCCCGGGGCCTGCCGTGGCCGCCACCGCACGGGGCGCGTTCGCCCTCGGGGTGGATTCGGGCGGTTCAGGGCTTCGTGTGACGCTCGGGCCGGTGGAGGCGGGGCGTCCGGCGCACACCGCCGTCTGCCCGGAACCGGTACGGACGGGCGCTGACGGCATCGACGCCGGGCACCTGCTGGAGCAGTTGCTGCCCGCCGTCCGCCGGCTGCTGGCGCAGGCGGGTCCCGGGGCGGTCGTCGTCGCCGCGGCGATCGGGGCCGCCGGCATGGCGACCCTCGGCGAGCAACTGCGCGCCCGGCTCCCCGACGCGCTCGCGGACGCACTGGGTGTACGACGGGTGGCGCTGGCCGCCGACGCGGTGACGGCGTACGCCGGTGCGCTGGGACAGCGGCCCGGAGCAGTCGTCGCGGGCGGCACCGGCATGATCGCGCTCGGCACCGACCTCGGGACGTGGCGCCGGGCGGACGGATGGGGCCATCTGCTGGGTGACAGTGGCGGCGGCGCCTGGATCGGCCGGGCGGGGCTCGACGCGGCGATGCGGGCCCACGACGGCAGGCGGGGCGGGTCTCCGCTGCTGCTCGCGCGGCTCGAGGCGGTCTTCGGCCCGGCCACCGGCCTTCCGGGTCTGCTCTATCCGCGTGCGGACCGCCCCGCACTGCTCGCATCGTTCGCACCTGAGGTCGGGGCCTGCGCGGCCGACGACGGGACAGCGGCCGGAATTCTCCGTGAGGCAGCGGCGCATATCGCCGAAGCGGCTGCCGCGGTGTGCCCCCGCGCCGCCGGCCCTCGCGCCGGTGACTGTGAAGTCGCTCTGACCGGTGGGCTCTTCCGCATGGGCGAGCCTCTTCTCGGGCCGCTTCACAGGGAGCTCGCCCGGCAGGTCCCCCAGGCACGTGTGGTGCCGGCGCAGGGGGACCCGCTGCACGGCGCACTGGAGATCGCCAGAGCTCTCGCCGGTCCGGGGCTGCGTCTGCCCCCTCATCCCTCCCTGCTGTTCGTACCGGGAGTGGCCTAGAGGATTCGAGCAATCCTCCGTCCGGACAGAACGGGCCGATCCTCCACTTTGCCGTTCAGCAGACATATGCGGACAGACAACGCCTTGCCACCCCCTCCCCGAACAGAGGGGCACGCAAAACCAGTAGCATGCGGCGCCATGAGCACCCCCACTGGGCCCGCTTCCGGCCTGCCTGTACGAATGCCGCGACCTCGCCAGTCCGGACGGCACCGCCGCCCGGAGCCCGTGGTCGCACCTGAGGGCGCTGCCGCGCTCGTTCTTGCCGTTCCCGGTGCCCCTTCGTCCGCCTCGCGCAGCCTGGCCGACGAAGTGATCAGCATCGCCCGTTCCGAGCTGCCCGGCCTGAATGCACACATCGGTTATCTCGACGGTGATGACGCCGAATATCCCGCGCTCACCTCCGTGCTCGCCCATGCCGCCTCCGAGCGCACCGCGCGCTACGAGCACGCCGCCGCCGCGGGCCGCGAAGTCGCCGAACCCTCAGGCCCGTCCGCCGTCGTGGTGCCGTTGCTCGCGGGCCCGGACAGCTCCATGGTCCGGCGCATACGGCAGGCCGTCATGGACAGCGGCACACAGGCCGAGCTGACCGACGTGCTCGGTCCGCACCCGCTGCTGGCCGAAGCGCTGCACGTGCGCCTTTCGGAGGCGGGGCTGGCGCGCGCCGACCGCGCGAGGCTGTTCACCGTGGCGACGGCTGCCGACGGCATCGTGCTCGCCACGGTCGGCGGCGAGGAGGCCGTGCAGGCGGCCGGCATCACCGGCATGCTGCTGGCTGCCCGTCTCGCCGTACCGGTGATGGCCGCGGCCCTGGACGTGGAGGGTTCGGTCGCCTCGGTGGCCGCGCAGCTGCAGAACTCCGGTTCCGCACAGCTCGCGCTCGCGCCGTACCTGGTGGGCCCGGAGATCGACGCCGGGCTGCTGGACGCGGCCGCGAAGGAGGCAGGCTGCTCGACCGCCGAGCCGCTCGGCGCGTACCCGGCCATCGGCAAGCTCGTCCTTTCGCTGTACGCGACGACACTGGGCATCACGCCGGTGACGCCCCAGGGAGCCCAGGCGCACTGACCTGCTCCGTTGCCGCGCCCCGGCGGAGCACGGCGCGGTCCTCTCCGGCCCGCGCCGTGCTCCGCCATGCCCTTTCACCCGGGCGGTCGTCGCGCGGGGTGTCAGGCGAAGACCACGCAGGAGGCCGCCGGGACCTCGGCGGAGCCCGCGTGCACCGGAATTCCCGTCTCCGCGTCCACCGCGAACCAGCTGACGTTCCCGGAGTGCTCGTTGGCGACGTAGAGCCACTGTCCGGTGGGGTCGAGGGTGAGATCGCGGGGCCAGCGTCCGCCGCACCCCACGGCCGCCGCCAGGACGGGCTTCTCCGCCGTCTCGTCGAGCGTGAGGACGGAGATGCTGTCGTGCCCGCGGTTGGCGGTCCACAGGAACCGGCCGTCATGCGAGACCACCACCTCCGACGGATACGTGCGCACGGCCTCACCTTCGTCGTGGTCGTGCGGAAGCACCTGCGTCTCGCCCAGCGGCTCGAGCGTGCCTCCGGCCGCGTCCCAGCGGCACACGGTGACCGTCGGCTCGAGTTCGTTCAGGACGTAGGCGTGTCCCCCGGACGGGTGAAAGGCAAGGTGACGCGGTCCGGATCCCCGCCGCAGCGCCGTTTCGGCGTGCAGACGCAGGGAACCGTCGCCGGGGTCGAGGGCGCAGACGCGTACGGAATCGGTACCGAGATCCACGCTCAGCACCCAGTTCCCCGACGGGTCGGCCAGGACCTGGTGCGCGTGCGGGCCCGACTGACGGCTTTCGTCGGGACCACGGCCCTCGTGCCGCAGCACGCCGGCCACGGGGCCGGGCGCTCCGTCGTCCCGTACGGGCAGCACGCTGACACTGCCCGAGCCGTAATTGGCCGTGAGCAGGTGGCCCGCCGTGAGGGTCAGATGCGTAGGGCCGCTCCCGCCGACCGGCCGCTCCTCGCCGATCAGCCGCGGCGTGCCGTCGTCGTCGATACCGAAGGCCGCCGCTGCGCCGTCGGAGGTCTCACTGACCGCGTACAGCACGGTGCCCCCCGTCCCCGGGGCGTGCCCGGCCGCGAGGTAGGACGGGTCGGCGACGGCATCCGTGGATGCGAGGACGGAGAGCGCCCCCGTGTCACGGTCGACCGCGGCGACACTGACCCCCCGGCCCCCCGCCGAGGTGAAAGACCCTATGAATGCCCGCTTTGCGCGCTCGGCGCCCATCGCGCTACCCCTCTTCATGTCCGTCACGATCTTCCCGGCCGACGGTAGCAGGCAGCGTTTTCCGGTCCGGACCAGAACGGGGCCGCGGCGGGTTCAGGCGCCGAGCAGCGGAGCACGCGGGGAGCTGTGAAGGGGCGCGGCGAGTTCGGCGAGCGCTTTCTCCAGGCTGTGCAGGTGTTCCAGCGCAGGTCCGGCGACGCCGGCGGGCGGCAGTGCACCGGCGGTCACCGCCGCCGTACGGTGCCTCCGTTCGGGCGCCGTCAGTGCCTCCACCGAGGTTTCCACGCGCCAGCAGGCAGCGGCCAGCCGGGCGTCGTGGGATGCCTCCGGGTCAGCCGCGACGGACGCCAGACCCCGCACCTCGCGTGCGCAGACGTCGAGCAGCGCCAGCACTCGCCCGGCCCGGGCCTTACGGGCACGGAACGGACTCAGCGGATGTACGAGCGGGCCCAGCGACAGCCGTACCCGCCCGAGGAGCGCTTCCAGTTCCGCGACGCGGGGGGCGGGGTCGGCGGTCGCCGACCCGGCGAGCCGTGCGGCGGCCTCGTTGGTGCACGCGTGCACGCAGCGCAGCGCCCGCTGGATCCAGGCATCGGTCGTGGCGTGGGTCGTGACCGGGAGGATCAGGAGCACCGCCACCATCGCACCGAGCGCTCCGACGCCGGTCTCCACGAGACGCAGTGCGAGCAACGCGGGATCGAGGACGCCGAGCAGCCCGTAGAGCGTCCCCGCCAGGACCGTCACCGAGAACATCATCCAGGTGTAGGAAACAGCCGCGGTGTAGAAGATCCCGAAGACACCGAGCGCCACCAGGACCGCGGAGGGCAGGGCCGCTCCGTGCAGCGGAGCGATGACGGCCAGACCGACGGGGATGCCCGCGAGCGTCCCCAGCACCCGGCGGAACCCGCGGACCAGGGCCTCGCCCCGGGACGCCGTGTTGACGAAGACCCACCAGGTGGCACCCACGGCCCAGTACCAGCGCTCCCCCGAGAGAAATTGTCCCGCCATCAGCGCGAGCGCTCCGCCCGCGGTCGCCTGGACCGCCTGGCGTGTGGTCGCCCGGGCAAGCCCCCGTCCGGTCACCGGCGCGAGCACGGCGGCGACGGGCAGCCGCCGCTCGTAGCACCAGAATCCGAAACGGACGGCCGACGAGGCGAGCAGTGAGAGCAGGACGGCGGAGTACAGCTCGGGGAGCTGCGCCGGCAGGGTGTGGAGGAACTGGGTGACGAAGAACGCCATGAAGGCGAACACCCCGAGGGAGTGGCCGCGCGGTCCCCACCGCCGGGCGTAGACGCCCGCCCCCATGACGGCGAGGAAGGCGAGGTCACGTGCCACCGGGAGGCCGTGCAGTCCAGCGGCCAGGGCGAGTACGGGAAGGCCCGCCACGGGCAGCAGCGCCGTCGTGACCACCTGCCCCCGCACCGTGGGGTCGGTCACCGTGAACAGGGCCAGGAGCGCCGCGAGCCCGCCGGTGACGGCACCGACGAGCGAGTGACCGGCCAGCCCGCACACCACGACGGCCAGTCCGATACCGAGGACGGCCCTGGTCGCGTGGCGCAGCCGCAGCCACCCCGGATCCGGAGCCACGAACGCCCTCTTCAGCACAGCTTTCCGCCCCATCCTCATGAAAAAGGGCGCCACGGAATCCGCAGCGCCATCGACGCGACCATCAGACCACGCATCCGACTGCTGGCTCAACAGTCGCCCTGCGGACTGAGCCATTGGCCCACTTCATCCACCTGCATGCCTACCAAGGTCCGGCCAATGGCCAGGACGTCGTGGTCCGGACGCGGACGTGACGGAGCACCTGCCCGGACACCGGCGCGCCCACCCGGCATCCAGGCCGGACACGGCTCCACCGGAGGGGGCCCGGCAGCGCCACGGTGGCCCGCGGAACCGGGGCCCGGCCGATGCGGCCGAGGTGAACGCACCGGGCCCGGCGCCGCACCGGTCCGTGCTCACCCGCTGCCGACCGCACGCGGCAGTGCTCCCCGACGCCCACCGCCCCGCCCGGGCCAGGGCCGCGCAGGCCCGCGCGTCGTCAGCGGCCGTACGCGGTGCGGCACAGCTCGACGATGTCGGCGGAGGCGACACCCTGGCCCGTCGCGCAGATGGTGCGCATGTCGTACGTCCGGCGGGGCTGCGCCCTGCGGGGCGTGCCCGCACGGTCCGGCAGCCCGGGACGGGCGGGGGCCACACGCCGCGGCTGGTTCCGGGCCTCCTGGCGGGCCGGTGGCGCGTCCGCGCGCCTGGTCGACGCGTCCCCCTCCCCCTCCTTCCCTTCCTTTCCGCCGGCGGACCCCGGCAGCTCCCCGGTTCTGCCCAGGACGTCGTGGACCGCGGGGGGTTCGGTGGGCGCCGGGGACGCGTGGGCAGCGGGGTCGTTGCCGGAACGCGCGGAAGCCGCAGGCGCGGGCCTCCCCGCTTCGCCCTGCACGGAGACGCATCCGGCCGTAGCCAGCAGGGCGACGAGCCCGAGGGACATGGACCGCAGTTTCATGCCCTGGTCAACGAGGAGCCGCACGACCGGACACGTCCGGATCCCACCCCCGGCCGGAGCTGCCGTTCAGACGGACAGACCTGACTGCGCGATGCCGAGCGCACCGTGGATGGTCCGGGACAGCGAAGCGTGCCGCACATCCGCGCTCCACGCCCATTGCTCGACCGCGACGCGGAGCGCGCCGTTGAGAACGGTCGCCTGCATCCTCGGCCCCAGGTCGTCCGGCTCGTGGCCCGTCCGTTCGGCGATGACCTCGGCGAAGACGAGTTCCGCGTCGTGGTGGACCTGGAGCCACACGGCACGCAGCCCGGGCTCGGTACGGGTGAGGAGGACCAGATCGCGCAGCGCTTCCGCATCGGCGTCCGCGGGAGCGTCCTGCAGCGAGGACGGGGTACCGGCCACGGCCTCCACCAGTGACCGGTCGCGTGGCCACGACCTCATGAGCGCGGTGACGAAGTCGAGCGCGTACGTCAGCAGAGGGCTGACGCACAGCTCTTTCGACGAGGTGTAGCGCCACAGGGTCCGCTGCGAGATTCCCGCGGCGACGGCGATGTCTTCGGCGGTCGTCGCGGCCACACCCCGGTCGGCGAAGAGGCGCACGGCCTCGCGGGCGATCTCCAGCCGGGTCGCGGCCTTGCGGCGTTCGGTCAGCGGAGGGCGCCCGAGGCGGGCCGCACCACCGGTCCCGGCGGCGGCCGGGCTCTGCGTCCCTCCGGTGTGCGCGGGTTCCACGGCTTTCGGCCACCTTCCTTCCGGCTGCGCTCATCGTATCGATATTTTTTATGGCACAACTTGCCAGATTGGCACTGTGCGCCACCAAAGGTAGCGTGCCCGGACCACCGCCGAACACAAGGAGCATCACGTGAGCGTCACCACCAGCGACCCGGGCCGCAGCGTCGTGGTCACCGGCGCCGGATCGGGTATCGGCCGGGCCACCGCCCTGCTGTTCGCACAAGAGGGCGCGCGGATCGTGATCGCCGATGTCGACGATGCCGCCGCGCGAGCCGTCGCCGAGGAGGTGGAGCAGGCCGGAGGGACCGCGGTGACCGTGATCGGCGACCTGCGGGACCAGGCCGTCGTCGACCGTGTCGCGGCCACGGCGACGGCGGAGTTCGGCGGCGTGGACGTCCTCGTCAACAACGCCGGGATCATGGACAGCATGTCGGCGGCCGCCGACACCGACGACGACGAGTGGGAGCGCGTCATCGGCATCAACCTCACCGCGCCCTTCCGCCTCACGCGGGCCGTCCTGCCGCACATGCTCGCGGCCGGGAAGGGCGCCGTCGTCTTCACCGCCTCGGAGGCCTCACTGAGGGGCAGCGCCGCAGGGGCCGCGTACACGGCGTCCAAGCACGGCATCGCCGGACTGACCAAGTCGCTGGCGGTCATGTACCGCGACAAGGGCATCCGCTCCAACGCCGTCGCACCCGGCGGCACGATCACCAACATCCGGGTCGACGCCGACCGGAGCACCCACGGCCCGGCTGCGCTCGCCCCCTACACGGGCAACGCCGGCATCCCCTCCCGGGCCGAGGAACAGGCGGCGGCGATCGTCTTCCTCGCCTCCGACGCGGCGAGCAACATCAACGGGGCGGTCCTTCCCGTCGACAACGGCTGGTCCGCGGTCTGAACACCCCTCACACGAGGACGACGCACGGGCGGGCCGGGTCGGCTCGCGGCCGGAAGGCCGGACAGGGGCGAGCGGGAGACCGGCCCCCGGCTTCCGGACCGGCCCCACGCCTCCGCTTCCGGCGAGGCACGGGACAGCCCTCCCCCCGCGCCGCGTATCCCGCAGGACCGGCGGGACTTCCCGCATCCACGTCGGTGGGGTCCGGCGGTTTCCGGCCACCCGCCACCCCACCCGCCAGAGATGAATATGCATTAGGCACATCATGTGTACTATGCACTTCGAGGCGTGTCCGCACCTCCTCACAACCGGTCCCGCACACCTCGCCGGTACGCAGTCCGCAGAACCCCGCCCACGGCCGCCGCTGCGCGCGTCGGCGTCCGCACGACGCCATCAGCCCTGATCCAGGAAGAGGAATGAGGCCCCGTATGCCTTCCCCCCGCGTCTCCCCCACGCCGGCCGGCCCTGACCCGCACGAGCTGGGTTTCGATCCCGAGGAACTGCGCCTGAAGTACCGCACGGAACGCGACCGGCGGATCCGGCCCGACGGCGCCGCCCAGTACCGGCGTACCGCCGGTGAGTTCGGCTACTACGACGCCGACCCCCACGCCGACCCGCACTTCACACGGGAGCCCTTGCGGGACCGGGTCGACGCGGTGATCGTCGGTGGCGGATTCGGCGGTCTCCTCGCTGCGGCCCGGCTGCGCCAGGCAGGTGTCGAGTCGATCCGGGTCATCGAGAAGGGCGGGGACTTCGGCGGTACCTGGTACTGGAACCGGTATCCGGGTATTCACTGCGACATCGACTCCTACACCTACATGCCTCTGCTCGAGGAGGTCGGATACGTCCCGAAGTGGAAGTACGCCCCGGGCGAGGAGATCCGTGAACACTCGCAGGCGATCGCCCGGCACTTCGGCCTCTACCGCGACGCCTGCTTCCAGACCGCGGTCACCGGACTGCGCTGGGACGACGACGCGTCGGAGTGGACGGTCACCACGGACCGTGGGGACAGCATGCGCGCCCGCTACGTGGTGGTCTCCAGCGGGACGCTCAGCCAGGCCAAGCTGCCCGGCATTCCGGGCATCGAGAGCTTCGAGGGCCACACCTTCCACACCAGCCGCTGGGACTACGCGTACACCGGGGGGAACCAGGACGGCGGCCTGACGGGGCTCGCCGACAAGCGCGTGGCACTCATCGGTACCGGCGCCACGGCCGTCCAGGTCGTGCCGCACCTCGGAGCCGACGCGCGCCAGGTGTACGTGTTCCAGCGCACGCCCTCCTCGGTCGACGTCCGCGACAACCGGCCCACCGACCCGGAATGGGCCGAGTCGCTCCGGCCCGGCTGGCAGCGGCGGCGGATGGAGAACTTCCTGAAGGTCGTCACCGGCAAGAAGGTCGACGAGGACCTGGTGAACGACGCCTGGACCAGCACGGCCCGCCTGCAGGAGAAGCTCATCCCGACCGACGCGTACGCCGATGTCCCGGCTGAGGAACGCGAACGGGCTTACGAGATCGCCGACTTCCAGAAGATGAACGAGATCCGCGCCCGCGTGGACGCCCTCGTGGAGGACAGCGAGACCGCCGAGAAGCTCAAGCCCTGGTACCGCTACATGTGCAAGCGGCCCACGTTCAGCGACCACTACCTCCAGACCTTCAACCGTCCCCATGTCACTCTCGTCGACACGGCGGACAGCCATGGGGTCGAGCGGATCACCCGGAACGCCGTGGTGGTCGGCGGCGTCGAGTACGAGGTCGACTGCATCATCTTCGCGACCGGCTTCGAGGTCGGCATCTCGGGTGTGATGTCCGGGAAGCTCCCGGTGTACGGACGGGACGGGGTGTCCCTGCTGGAGTCCTGGGCCGCGGGCCCGAAGACGCTCCACGGCTTCTACAGTCACGGCTTCCCCAACTTCTTCCAGCTCGGCCCGCTCCAGAACGCCAGCTCCGTCAACTACGTCCACATCCTCGACGAGCAGGCCACGCACGTCGCCGCCGTCGTCGCCGAGTCGTACGAGCGCCGGGCCCACCGCATCGAACCCACCGCCGAGGCGCAGGAGGCGTGGGTGGCCACGATCCGCCGGAAGGCGCCGAGCCTCCACGCGTTCCAGGCCGAGTGCACCCCCGGGTACTACAACAACGAGGGCAGGCCCCGGGCACGCAGCGAGTCCTTCGGTGACGGGCCGGTCGCCTTCCACGAACTGCTCAGGAACTGGCGCGAGGGTGACGGCATGAACGACGTCCTGGTCGAGGCGGAGCGGTGAGGACGGGCGGAGCGGAGGAGGAGGCAACCGCGTACCCCAGCCGGTACGACGGGACCCGGTCGCGCAGCGGTGGTCACCGGTCCGCCGGGAGGCTCAATCCGGCCAACCCGCTGTGGGGGTCCAACGGCATCACGTTCGGCCCGGACGGGCGGCTGTACGTCGCCGAGTTCCTGGGGGGCAGGATCAGCGCGGTCGATCTCGCGCGGGGTGAACTCGACGTCGTCGTACCGGCGGGCGGACCGGTCCGGTCGCCGGACGACCTCGCATTCGGGGCGGACGGCTCGATGTACGTCGCCGACCTGGTCCCGGGCCGGGTCTGGCGGCGCAGCCCCCAGGGCGAGTACTCCCTGGTCTGCGACGAGGTGAGGAATCCCAACGGCATCACCTGCATCGGAGACCGGCTGTTCGTCAACGAGATGAAGCCCGACGGCCGTCTGCTGGAACTGTTTCCGGACGGCGGTGAGCCGGCCGTGCTCACCGGCGGGCTCGCCATGGGCAACGCGATGCAGTGCGGGCCGGACGGGTACCTCTATTACCCGCACATGGTCAGCGAGCAGATCTGGCGCATCCCACCGGACGGCGGTGAGCCCGAGATGGTCGCGGACCAGGTGGACCGGCCGGTCGCGGTGCGCTTCGACCGGGGCGGTGTACTGCACGTCCTGTCGCTCGGGCCGGAGGGCAGGGTGACCCGCATCGACCTGCACGGCACCGGGTCCAGGACCCTGGTCACCAGTGGCGTGGCAGGCCTGGACAACGCGGCGTTCGACGCGGAGAACCGGATGTTCGTCTCCAGTTACGCCAGCGGCGGCATCACCGAGATGCACCCCGACGGGCGGACCCGGGTGATCGTGCCGCGCGGTTTCGACGGCCCCTACGGCGTCGCGGTGGGCCCGGGTGGTGCGGTGTACGCGGCCGACCACTACCGGGTGGCCGGCCCCTCCGCCACCCCTGAGGGCGGCCCGGCCGGTGCCGTCCGTGTGGACATGAGCGAGCCGGCCAGCCACGTCCTGGCCCCCTTCGTCCACGGCATCGCGGCGGAGGGCGGGCTCCTGCACCTGACCTCGCAGTACGGGGACGTCCGGACCTACGACCCCGAACACGGTTCGATGCGGACCCGTGCGGGAGGACTGAACCGGCCCATGGGTATCGCCGTGAGCCCGGCCGGTTCGCTGGTCGTCGCCGAGGCGGACGGCGGCCGGGTGCTGGCCGTCGGCCAGGACGACGAGGTGACCGTGCTCGCGGAAGGGCTCGGCCGCCCGGTCGACGTGGCCTTCGACGCGGCGGGGAGGTGTTACGTCAGTGACGAGCAGGCGGGTGCGGTCCTGGGACTGGAGCAGGACGCGGTGGCGGTCGTGGTCGCCGGCGGTCTGGGTGCACCGCAAGGGCTGACGGTCCTGGGCGATGTGCTGTACACGGTGGAGACGGGGCGTCGCAGGGTGCGTGCGATCTCCCTCACCACGGCTGCGAGCTGGACCGTGGCCGAGGACCTGCCGATCGGTCCGTCACCGGACGCCGTTCCCGTCCCGCCGGAGGACGAGCCCGCGCTGTTCGCCAACGGCCTGCCGGGGCTCGCCCGCCGCTTCGCCGGGATCGCCGCCGCACCGGACGGCTCGCTCATCCTGTCGGCCGAAGGCGAGGGCACCCTGATGCGGCTGACCCCGTCCGGACCCCGGTAAGGGCGACCGGCAGAGGCCGCTGCTCCGCCGTGGCGCCCGCGCGGGCCACGGCGGAGCAGCCGTCCGGTCAGTCGAAATAGGATTCGAGCGTGCCACGACGCCGGACGTCGAGCGTCGCGCAGTGGAACGAACCCCCGAAAGGCGCGTAGTTCAGCAGGTCGCACGGGATCGGCTCGAAACCCCATTTCTCGAGCGCGCGCAACATGCCGGTGTGGCGCCTTTCCGCGATCACCCGCTTCTCGTCGACCATGAGAACGTTCATACTGAGCCACTTGCCGCAGAGCGAAGTGACCTTGAGCAGCCGGTCGTCGATCGGGTCGGGCTCCGGGGCCACCAGGATGTCCCACGATTTCAGGACGTCGGGCAGGCGGTCGACGTCGATGTATTCAGGATTAACCAACGCCTTTCCGGGAGCGAGCACAAGGAAGGTCGTATCGATGTGCATGGGGGTGCGGCAGCGGCTCTCGATCTCGTGGATGCGGTATCCGGGGCCGAGATGGCGGCGCAGCCAGTCGATGCCCATCCGGTTGGTGACATTGCTTCGCGTGACGAAGAGGTCGCGACCCGCTCGTACGAAATCCGCCGCATCGAACACCGGCTCGAACTCGGTGAGGATGTAGCGCACGGGCTCGTCGGCCCCGGAGGTCCGGAAGTTCTCGTCGAACAACTCTTCGGTCAGCTGCGGTTTCGGTGCCGCCGTCCAGCGCGCACCACGTCGGAAGTAGTCCTTGAGGAGCGTCCGGTAGGAGTGGGTCTCGAAGTACCGGCACGGCCAGGCCATCGGGGTCTCGATGATCTCGTCGCCGATCACGATCATGCTGTCGCGCGGGCAGGTGTTGCAGAATCCGCGCGACGTCCAGTCCGGGGTGCTGAAACGCCGTCTGTGGTCGACCGCGTCCGGGCGCGTGACCGTGATGCCCAGGGACTGAAGCACCTCGACGAACTGGTCGAGTTCGGTCCGTGCCCGCTCGACCAGCCGGCGCGGATAGGTGAAACCCGCGGCAACGCCCTGCAACCGTGCCGCCCAGGGCGGGATGTTGCACGCCACGACCGGGTGGCTGGAGGGAATGGTCGCACCGTCGAGCCTCCCGACGATGATTTCTTCCAGCGGGTCCCACTCGTTGTGTGAATTCACCGGCGAAGCGAGATCCATATGCGGCTGCTTTCGGTCACAGAACGGCAGTAACCCCATGCCTCTCATGCACCACTCAAAGCAATCACGCAGGGGCAGTCCCGTCAAACGAGAGGATCCGGTGGCCGGACGGGCGGCACCGGCCTCGCGACCCGCCGGGGAGCGCTGCTGCGGCCCGCTCCCGGGGCGCACGGCCTGGCGGAGGACTCCCGCCCGGCCGGTCCGGTCCCGCCCCGTGGGCGGGCCGTCCGCCAGGCGCACACCCGGACCGAGGTCCTCGACCATGACCGGAAGTCCGGTGGCGAGGGGACTGGTCCGCCGCCGCGCCGACCGCGACGGCACGCGCTCCGTCCAGGTATCCGGCGGACCGGCTCAGGGAACCCGCCCCCGCACGCAACTCGCGGCGGAGGACGTCCTTGAGGAGGATCGCGTCACCGCTCCTGTGCCCCCCGGGTGCCCTCCGGGACGGGGACCTCCTCGGCTCGGCTCCAGTGCCCTCGCGGCACCAGCCTGTGGCCCGTCGGCCGGACGTCGTCGGTGGAGCCGGTGTCGACGGCGGACGGATCGAGGTCGGCACCGTGCACGGTCTCGAGCACCCACTCGAAGCGCACCCCCGTCACCTGCCCGATCGCACCGCTCGGGACGAGCCGGCGCAGCGATGAGCCGCGCGGCGCGCAGGAGCCGGACGGACCTGGCCCGCGCGGTGCCCAGGAGCCCGGCGGGCATGACCTGATCACCTCCGTCGCCTGGCGCGAGTCGACCGCTCCCGCAGCCGGACACCGGCCTCACGGGCGCCCCGGCCCCGCGCAGCCGGCCGGGCATCCGACGCCGGTGCCGTACACCGTCGTCCTGCCTGGATACAGTCGGGCGACCGATCACCGAGCCGGGAGGAGCACAGCCGGACATGGCGGTGGACGCCCTCGACACCCGTATCCTCCGGCTGCTCATCGAGCAGCCACGCACCAGCGTGCGCGAATACGCACGCATCCTCGGCGTGGCACGCGGCACCCTTCAGGCCCGCCTGGACCGCCTGGAGCGGGACGGGGTGATCACGGGCACAGGCCCCGCCCTCTCCCCCGCGGCGCTCGGCCACCCGGTACTCGCCTTCGTCCATCTGGAGGTCACCCAGGGGCATCTGGACGAGGTGGGTGATGCACTCGCGGCGGTCCCGGAGATCATCGAGGCGTTCTCCACCACCGGGGGCGGTGATCTCCTGACCCGTGTGGTGGCCCGCGACAACGGGCACCTGGAGGACGTGATCCAGCAGCTGATCCAGCTCCCCGGGGTGGTCAGGACCCGGACCGAGGTGGCCTTGCGCGAGCGTGTGGCCCACCGGGTCCTGCCACTGGTCGAGGCGGTGGGACGCGCAGCGGGTCCCGGCTGACCGCCTCGGGCATGCTGGGGCCATGAAGACCTCGCGCGTCCCGGCACCGTCCGTCCTCTTCGATCTCGACGGCACCCTCGTCGACAGCGAGCCGAACTACTACGAGGCGGGGCGCCGGCTCCTCGCCCGGTACGGTGTGCGGGACTTCAGCTGGGAGAACCACACGCGCTTCATCGGGATCGGCACCCGTGAGACCCTCACCGTCCTGCGCGAGGAGTACGGGATCGAGGCGCCGGTGGACGAACTGCTGGCGGGGAAGAACGCCCTTTACCTGGAACTCGCCGGGACCTCCACCACCGCCTTCCCCGAGATGCGCGCCCTGGCCGAGCGGCTGCACGAGAAGGGGGTGCCGATGGCGGTGGCGTCGGGATCGTCCAGGGCGGTGATCGCGGCCACGCTCGCGGCCACGGGGCTGGACGCCTGTATTCCCCTGTACGTCTCCGCGGAGGAGGTGGCACGCGGCAAGCCGGAGCCCGATGTGTTCCTGGAGGCGGCCAGGCGACTCGGCGTGACGCCGGAGTCCTGTGTGGTCCTGGAGGACGCCGTCCCCGGCGTACGGGCGGCTCACGCGGCGGGAATGCGCTGTGTCGCCGTTCCCGACGCCGCAACGAGCGCGGACGGGCCGGAGTTCGGGAAGGCTGAGCTGCTGTTCCCGGGCGGACAGGCGGAATTCACCGCCGCGGCCGTGCTCGACTGGCTCTCCGCCGGTTGAGACCAGGCCGGTCCGGCACGCCGGCCGGCCGAATTCGGCGTCCACGGCTCCGGTCGTGCGAGTGGAGGTCCGGAGGACCGATATCCTGATCATGCCGCGCATCCCGACGCACCGTACCGAGGCGATGAGCCCGACGAGGTCGCCGCCGCGGCAGTCGGAGCGGGCCACAATTCGAGATTGGTGTGCACAGGTGCTGGTTGCTGGACGGTACCGGCTGATATCCCCCATCGGCCGTGGCGGTATGGGCGAGGTGTGGCGCGCCACGGACGAAGTGCTGGGGCGGGCCGTGGCGGTGAAGCTGCTGCTGAGCGACCAGGCCGACGCCTCGTCGACCGCGCGTTTCCGCCTCGAGGCACAGACTGCGGCGCGTCTGAGTCACCCTCATCTGGTGGCCGTGTTCGACTTCGGCTCCTGGGAGGACCGCTTCTACCTGGTGATGGAGCTGGTCGAGGGCAGGAGCCTCGGAGACCTGCTGGAGGCTCAGGAGAGGGTCCATCCCGAGCAGGTGGCCCGTATCGCCGGCCAGGCGGCCGCCGGTCTGGCCGCGGCGCACCGGCAGGGCATCGTCCACCGTGACATCAAGCCCGGCAACCTGATGCTGGACGCCGACGGGTCGGTGAAGATCGGGGACTTCGGCATCGCCCAGTTCGTCGACGACCCCTCGACGGCGTTGACCACGGCCGGTCACATCGTCGGTACGAGCCTGTATCTGGCTCCCGAACGGGCACTCGGCCGTACGGCGGACTCCGCGTCGGACATGTACTCCCTGGGCTGTGTCATCTATCACCTGCTGGTCGGGCAGCCGCCGTTCCGCTCGGACACGGCGACCGCGACGCTCTATCAGCACGTGGACACACCCCCGGTGCCGGTTCGGCAGCGAGGGGCTGACGTCTCCCCCGCCTTCGATTCGTATCTGCTGGGCCTGCTGGCCAAGCAGCCCGAGGACCGGCCGAGCGCCCAGCAGGTCTCCGACTGGTTCCGTACGGACGCGTGGCGCGGGCGGCCCGAGCCGTTGCCGCAGCACGCTCCCACCGCCCCGCGCCCCGCCGCCCCGGCCGTCTCCTCGCCGGCCCAGGCTCCGGGCGCCCCGGCTTCCGGGGGCGTGTCGACCTACCGGCTGCCGCAGGCCACCGGGCGCAGACGGGCGGCTCCCGCCCCCCGGGTGTCCAGATCCGCGTCCGGACCGGCCACGGCGCGCCGGATCAGCACGCGTGAGGCCATTCGCCGCCGTCCTCGCGTGGCGAGCGCTGTGGCCGGCACGGTCGCGTTCCTGGCTGCGGTGTACCTGGGCACGATCCTCTTCGCGCCGGACACCGGGGCGGCGGACACTCCCGACCCCGGCACGGCCCCGACGGCCGGGCTCGAACCGCCGGCGCCGTCCGGACCGGCGGCTCCTGCTCAGGACGGCGACGACGACTGAGCCCACCGGCTCACCAGCGCGGGTGGACCTCCGCGCGGATCCGGCGGTCGTACAGGTCACGCACGGCGTCCAGGGTGCTCTGCGGGAGCGAGGGGAGCGCTGCGGCAGAAGCGTTGGCACGGGCCTGGTCCACCGAACGCGCTCCGGGGATGACGCTGGTGACGCCGGGCTGCTGGATGATCCAGCGCAGCGCGGTCTGCGCCGGGGTCGCGCCTTCGGGAGCGAGTCCGGCGAACTCCGCGGCGGCGGTCACGCCGGTCGCGTAGTCGATGCCGGAGAAGGTCTCGCCCTGGTCGAACGCCTCGCCGTGGCGGTTGTACGTGCGGTGGTCCTCCGGAGCGAAGACCGTGTCGGCGGTGTACCTGCCGGACAGCAGCCCGGAGGCGAGCGGAACGCGCGCGATGATGCCGACCCCGGCCTCGACGGCGGCCGGGAGGACCTCGTCGAGCGGCTTCAGCCGGAACGGGTTGAGGATGATCTGGACACTGGCGACACCCGGCCTCGCGATCGCCGTGAGTGCCTCGGCGCACGTCTCGACGCTCACCGCGTAGGCCGCGATGCGCTGCTCGGCGACCAGCGTGTCGAGTGCGTCGTACACCGCGTCCGAGGCGTAGACGGACGTCGGCGGGCAGTGCAGTTGAACGAGATCGAGGGTGTCGACGCCGAGGTTGGTGCGCGAGCGGTCGTTCCAGGTGCGGAAATTGTCCAGTACGTAACTCTCCGGCAGTTGTTCGGCACGCCTGCCCATCTTGGTGGCGACGAAGACGTCCGCGTCCGGCCGGTCCTTCAGATAGCGGCCGATGAGCTGTTCGCTGCGGCCGTCGCCGTACACGTCCGCGGTGTCGAAGAAGGTGACTCCGGACTCGACTGCGGCATCGAGGACGCCGAAGGCGTCGGCCTCCCGCACCTCGCCCCAGTCCCCGCCCAGCTGCCAGGTGCCCTGTCCTACGACCGATACGTCACGGCCGGTCCTGCCGAGTGTGCGCTGCTCCATGCAGATCATGCTACGTCGGTGCGCGGGACCGGTGGCGAGGGCCGCCGGTCCCGCGCCGCACTCAGTCGCCGGTGGTCACACGGACGTAGTCGACCACGAGCTGCTGCGGGAAGCTGGTGCTGCCGTCCGGGTCGCCCGGCCAGTAGCCGCCGACTGCGAGGTTGAGGATGAGGAAGAACGGCTTGTCGAACACCCAGTCGTTGCCGTTGAGGTCCGCGGGTGTCCTGCGTTGGTAGACGGTGCCGTCGACGGACCAGGTGATGGAGTCGGGGGCCCAGTCCACGGCGAAGGTGTGGAAGTCGTCGGCGAAGGCGGCTCCGCCGGGGAGCGTGTAGCCGGCGCCGATACCGCCCGAGCCGGAGTAACCGGGGCCGTGCAGCGTGCCGTGGACGGTGCCGGGTTCGAAGCCGACGTTCTCCATGATGTCGATCTCACCGCTGTTGGGCCATCCGACGCTGCCGATGTCGGCGCCGAGCATCCAGAAGGCCGGCCAGACGCCTTGTCCGCGGGGAATCTTCATCCTGCTCTCGACGTGCCCGTACGTGGCGGTGAACCTCCCGGAGGTGTTGAGCCGGGAGGAGGTGTACTCGCAGGTCCCGTACCAGCACTGGTAGTCGCCGGGGTTCTCCTTGCGGGCGGTGATGACGAGGTTGCCCCGGCCGTCGAGGGCGGCGTTGCCGTTGCCCGCCGTGTAGTACTGCCGTTCATGGTTGTCGACGTTGTCGCCGGTCTCGGTCTGCCACTTGCCGCCGTCGACCGCGGAGCCCGCGGCGCCGTCGAACTCATCGGCGAAGACCAGGGCCTCCGCCGTGCGGGAAGCCGCGGAGGACGTAACCGTGTGGGGGTCGGGTGCGGCCGAGGCTCCGGCGGGAAGGGCGGTCATGGCCATGGAACAGCAGAGCAGGGAGAGAGCGGTGTACAGCGTCGCGCGGCGCCTCTTCGAGTGGCGTCGCACGACGTGACGGGGAGATGCCACGGTCATCACATCATTTCGGAGTGGGGGGATTGAAGTCATGCGCATGACAGATTTACACCGAGAGGTGAACGCGTGACGCACGCACCCCAGGCGTATCTTTCAACACTTGATTTAAGGCAGTGGGCCCGAGGCCCGTCAAGGATCTGGTGCGGACCGGGCAGGTACGGGTAGAGGTCGTCGCGAGGGGGAACGGACAACTCATGCGCATCCGTACCGAAGTCGCCCTTCCCGCTTCTCTCGTCCTGGCCTTCGCCCTGCTGGCTCCGGCCGGCGCCGCGACGGCCTCCTCAGCCGCCGTGCCCGCTCTCCCCACCTGCCGGGAGAACAGCCTGCGCATCGGTGCCGCAGCCTCGGACCAGCCCGAGACGGTGCGGATCAGCGTCACCAACCGCGGGGCACAGGCATGCGCCGTCGACCGCGTCCCCACGGTCGTCTTCGGTGATCTGGACGGCCCCGCCCTGCCGGTCCCAGAAGGCGGGAGCGGTCCGTACCGCCTGTCGGCCGGAAGTTCCGCCTACGCCGCGGTGCGCACCCTGGACCCGGCGGCCACGGAGCTGCGGGTGGTGGAACGGCTGACGGTCGCCGGGAACCCCGCGCACCGCGGACGGACCTTCGACGCCGCCTCGCTCGGGGCGCCGGACGGGGTCCGCGTCTGGGAGCCGGTGACCACCTGGTGGCACCGTTCGAGCGCGGCGGCCGACGCGGCACTCGAACGCCACACCGGCTGACCGGCCTCTCCACGCGGGTTCCACGCACGGCCGCCGCCATGCGGCGTGCGGCCGTGGGCGGCACAGTGGAGACACGGACTGTGCGGGCCCGCGCGGCCTCGGCCGGGCAGGCCCGTGTCGTCCGACCGCATCCCGGTGGGAGGAACAGGCGTGGACAGCGAGAGCACACGGCGTTTCGTGGTGCAGATCCACGACGCCCGGCGTATGCATTTCGACTTCCGTCTCGAGGTGGACGGTGTCCTGAAGTCCTGGGCGGTGCCGCGCGGCCCGTCGGACAACCCGAGTGACAAGCGGCTGGCCGTGCCGACGGACGACCACCCCTTGGAGTACCGCGAGTTCGAGGGTGTCATTCCACAGGACGAGCAGGGCAGCGGCACCGTGATCGTCTGGGACCAGGGCACCTACCGCCCGACCAGTCACGACCTCACGGGCGCCCCCGTCCCGTTCGCCGAGTCCCTGGACCGCGGACACGCCACGTTCTGGCTCGACGGGGCGAAGCTGCACGGTGAATTCGCGCTCACCCGTTTCCACATCGACGACGAGGACGGGATCCGCGGGCCGGAGGCCTGGCTGCTGATCAAGGCCGACGACCGCCAGGCCGTCCACGACCGGCCGGGCACTCCCGACCCGTACCACGCACGCTCGGCCCGCACCGGCCGCACACTGCACCAGGTCTCCGTGGCGGATCAGGAGAGCACCCGCTGAGAACCCACGGCTGGAACAGCGAGCCCTCTTCACCGGTGAGCCGCTCCAGGAGAACCGGGTAGCGGGGGCACTTGCCGGGGGCGTGGCCGATGGCGGGCCGCAGAGCGGGAGCCACGGCGCCGCCCATCAGCAGCAGCCCTCGGCGTCTCCGCGCGAACGGCCGGATGCGCGTGGCCGGGCAGAGCGGCCGACGCCGGAACGGCAGGTTCCCATCCGGCGCGGCAGGACGTTCCGATCACCGTGCGTCTGAGGTCCGGCTGCGGGTGGTCCAGCAGTACGGCGGTGTGGGACAGGTGCGCAGACCGCTCCGGCATGGTGCGTGAGGCCCGGTGGGCGTGCAGCCTGCCCCGGGCCGCGGATGGATCAGCGGTTCACCGATGGCCTCCTTCCGGGCGGGGCCCCGCTCCGGCACCCGGCCGCCGAGCCCCTTCGTGAGACGGGCGAGGGCCCTTCGTGCCTGCTCGAGACCGCCCGTACGGGCCGGACGCAGCGGTTGCGCGCGACCCGGGCGAGGGACCGCGCCGGCGGGAGGGGTGGTACGGGGAGGGACCGGGACGGCGGGCCGCTCCGGCGGAGGCCGCCGGACGGGGTACGGTACCCGGCCCCTCGTCCGGGAGGAGCCCCTCGGCGGGCCCACCGCACCCCTCGGCTCGCAGCCGCTCCGGATCCGCTTCGCCCCAGGAGTGGCCGGCAGCGGAGGGCCGCTCGCAGTGCGGACCGCCGGGCCCCCGTCCCGCTCTGCCGGGTGCGGACGGGGCCGGCACGCCGAACGCCTCACCCGGTGCGGTGGTTCGGCGTCCCGGGCGCCGGCCCCGGAGCGGGCGGCGGCCGGAGCCCTGTGTGCTGGGGGTGCGGGCGGACCGGAGGCCTACGGGCATGGAGCCGCCACCCGAGTGCCGACGGCAAGGAACGGGTGGCCTCAGGGGTTCTTGACGGAGGCCAGGTGGGCGAACACCACGACGTTGTCCTCGTAGTCCTTCTTCTTCCTGTCGTACACACCACCGCAGGTGATCAGTCGCAGTTGGGCGGTGCCGTTGTCGGCGTACACCCGCTCGCTGGGGAAGTCCGCCTTGCTGAACGTCTTGACCGAGTCGACCTTGAAGGTGGCGACGACGCCGTCCTTACGGGTGATGTCCACGGTGTTGCCTGCCTTGAGCGTGCTGAGCAGCAGGAACACGGCAGGGCCGGTCTTGGTGTCGACGTGCCCGGCCACCACCGAGGTGCCCCGCTCCCCGGGAGCGGCGCCACCCTTGAACCAGCCCGCCAGATTCGCGTCGTTCGCGGGCGGCGCCTCCAGTTGCCCGGAGGGACCGATGGACAACGGCGTGAAGGGGGCGTCGACCGCGATCGACTTGATCGAGATCCGCTTGGGCTCGGACCGGGGCAGCCCGAGCGGCGTGGCGGAGGCCGACGGGGTGGGCGTGGCGGACGCCGAGGCGGCGGGTGCCGGGACCGCGGGGAGGGACACCACGGCGGGGGCGGGTGGGACTCCTGCCGAGGCGTCGAAGGAGTTGTAGACGAGGAGGAAGCCCAGCCCCACCGCCGCGACGGGCCACAGCAGGGAACGGCCGAGGGCAGGGGCGGCGGGGTCTGGGTCGGACGGCTGCGGGGCGGCCATGCGCATGCTGCCTTTCGCGTAGGGGGCGGGCGGTTGTACGGGGGAAACCGTCGTGGCCGCCGCCCCGGGTAGGGGCGGCGGCCACGACGGGGTTCATCCAGCGGTACGGGGTATCGCTCAGACAGCCGTGGCACCCGAGGCGCTGCGGCGGCGCAGCTTGTACGCGACGGCGCCCAGACCACCGAGCATCAGCACCGAGCCGGCGGCCAGACCGCTGCCGGAGAGCGCCATCGCGCCACCGCCGGTGTGCACGCCGCCCTCGGGCTTCTCGTGCTTCCAGGTCTTCTCACCGTCCGTGCTGCTGCCGGACTCCTTGTCCTTCTCCCAGCCACCGGAGCCGGACTCCTTGTCCTTCTCCCAGCCACCGGAGCTGGACTCCTTGTCCTTCTGCCAGTCGTCGGAGCTGGACTCCTTGTCCTTCTGCCAGTCGTCGGCCGACACGCCGGCCAGCGCACCGCCACCGGCGTGCACACCGCCCTCGGGCTTCTCGTGCTTCCACGAGTCCGGCTTCTCACGGTCGTCGCTGCTGCCGGACCCGGACTCCTTGTCCGACCCCTTCTCCGACTCCTTGCCCTCGTCCTCGTCCTTGTCCTTGTCCTTCTGCCAGTCGTCGGCCGACACGCCGGCCAGCGCACCGCCACCGGCGTGCACACCGCCCTCGGGCTTGTCGTGCTTCCACGAGTCCGGCTTCTCACGGTCGTCGTTGCCGCCGGACCCGGACTCCTTGTCCGACTCCTTGCCCTCGGGCTTGTCGTGCTTCCACGAGTCCAGCTTCTCACGGTCGTCGTTGCTACTGGCGGAGGAGCCGCTGTCCTTGTCCCAGTCGTCCGCCGAGGTCACGGCGTAAGCGGCGGGGGCGGAAACCGCGAGGACCGCCGTGACGGCGGCCGATGCAAACAGGGTGCGGGCAGAGCGCATGAATACACAGTCCTTTCACCACCCCCGCGCTGGCCGACTGGTTGTTCGGCTCATCGGATCACGGGTGCGACGTGATCCACCGTCAGCTGAAATCCGGAGACGCACCACTCGGGGAGGCCGCATTCGAGCGACACGGTGGGCTCATCGTGTGACAGGTGGCCAGATGTCACCCGTTGGACGGCACGCCACGCCGGGAGGAGGTTTGGGAAAAGACGATCATTTGTGTAGGGGGCTTCCGTGGTGCTCGTGGTTTCACGGTCCGGATGCCGCCACCGGTGCAGGAGGGCCGCATGCACCCGTTGTCCAGGCCTGTCACGGGTGTCACCGGGTGCCCACGGACGGCCCGTGACCACGGGACCGCCCGAGTCGCGCGCGTCCCCAGCCGCGACGGTGACCGACGAGCAGCGTACGGCCCGAGCCATCCGTCACTTCCTGAACCCGTGATCCACCGGATACGGCACCCCGCCACCGAGGAGAACGGTCCGCGGGGGCCGTCGCGACGACGGAGCCGACAGTTCTTGGCGGCAACGAGCCCTGAGGCATCCGCCGCCGCACATATCTTGACGCGTTCGCAACAAGGGTGGAGTATCTCGCACAGTCGGAGAGAGCGCTCTCTGGCTGTACGCGTCGTGTACCCGCCCCACGACTCAGGAGACCCCATGTACGCACCTCCGACCCCCCGCAGATCCCTTCCGTCACCGACCGGAAGACGCACCGGAGTCCTGGCCGTCCTCGCCGGTCTCGTGCTCTCGCTCCTGGCCTTCGTCCCCCAGGCCCCCGCGGGTGCCGCCCCCGCGCTCCTCTCCCAGGGCAAGGCGGTGACCTCGTCCAGCCAGGAGAACGGCGGCACCCCCGCCGCGGCGGCGGTGGACGGGAACAACGGAACGCGCTGGTCGAGCACCTTCTCCGACCCCCAATGGATAAAGATCGACCTCGGCACCACCGCCTCGGTGAGCCAGATCGTGCTGCGCTGGGAGGCGGCCTACTCCACCGGGTACCGGATCGAGTTCTCCTCGGACAACAACAGCTGGAACACCGTGTACTCCACCGCCACCGGTCCCGGCGGTACGGAGACCCTCGACGTCTCCGGCACCGCACGCTACGTCCGGCTGACCGGCACCGCGCGCGCCACCGGCTACGGCCACTCCCTCTGGGAGTTCCAGGTGTTCGGCACGGCCGGCGGGGGCGACCCGCAGATCCCCGGCGGCGGCGACCTCGGTCCCAACGTGCTGGTCTTCGACCCCTCGACGCCGAACATCCAGGCCAAGGTCGACGAGATCTTCAAGAAGCAGGAGTCCGCACAGTTCGGCACGGGCCGCTACGCCCTGATGTTCAAGCCGGGGACTTACAACAACATCAACGCCCAGATCGGCTTCTACACCCAGATCGCGGGGCTCGGCCTCAAACCCGACGACACCACCTTCAACGGCGATGTCACGGTCGACGCCGGCTGGTTCAACGGCAACGCCACACAGAACTTCTGGCGCTCGGCCGAGAACCTGGCCCTCGCCCCGGTCAGCGGCACCAACCGCTGGGCCGTCTCTCAGGCCGCCCCCTTCCGCCGCATGCACGTCAAGGGCGGCCTCAACCTCGCACCGAACGGTTACGGCTGGGCCAGCGGCGGCTACATCGCCGACAGCAAGATCGACGGCCAGGTCGGCCCCTACTCCCAGCAACAGTGGTACACCCGCGACAGTTCCATCGGCAGCTGGGGCAACGGCGTCTGGAACATGACGTTCTCCGGCGTCGAGGGAGCACCCGCCCAGAGCTTCCCCGAACCGCCGTACACCACGCTGAACAACACCCCGGTCTCCCGCGAGAAGCCCTTCCTCCACCTCGACGGCAACGACTACAAGGTCTTCGTCCCCGCCAAGCGCACCGCCGCACGCGGCGTCTCCTGGAACGGCACCCCACAGGGCGAGTCGATCCCGCTGAGCCAGTTCTACGTGGTCAAGCCGGGCGCGACCGCCCAGACCATCAACGCGGCGGTGCGCCAGGGACTGCACCTGCTGTTCACCCCGGGCATCTACCACGTGAACGAACCCATCGAGATCAACCGCGCGAACACCGTGGCACTGGGCCTCGGCCTCGCCACGATCATCCCGGACAACGGGGTGACCGCGATCAAGGTCGGTGACGTCGACGGCGTCAAGCTCGCCGGACTCCTCGTGGATGCCGGGACTCAGAACTCCCCGGTCCTCGTTCAGGTGGGCCCCGAGGGAGCGTCGGCAGACCACTCCGTCAACCCGACGAGCCTCCAGGACGTGTTCGTCCGCGTCGGTGGCGCGGGGGCCGGCAAGGCGACCACCGCCATGGTGGTCAACAGCGACGACACGATCATCGACCACACGTGGCTGTGGCGCGCCGATCACGGTGACGGGGTCGGCTGGGAGACCAACCGGTCCGACTACGGCCTCCGGGTGAACGGTGACGACGTGCTGGCCACCGGCCTGTTCGTCGAACACTTCAACAAGTACGACGTCCAGTGGTACGGCGAGAACGGGAAGACGATCTTCTTCCAGAACGAGAAGGCGTACGACGCCCCCGGCCAGGCCGCCATCCAGAACGGTGACATCAAGGGTTACGCCGCCTACAAGGTCGCCGACTCCGTCACCACTCACGAGGGATGGGGCATGGGCAGTTACTGCTACTACAACGTCGACCCGTCCATCCGCCAGCAGCACGGCTTCCAGGCCCCGGTGAAACCCGGAGTGAAGTTCCATGGCCTGCTCGTCGTGTCCCTCGGCGGCCAGGGCCAGTACGACCACGTCATCAACAACACCGGATCCCCCACATCCGGTACGTCGACCATCCCCTCTCAGGTGGTGTCCTTTCCCTGAGGCGGGGTGAGAGGAGCGGAGCCGGCTCATCGGACGGAAGGCGCGGGGTCCGCGAGAACCCGAGACCCAAGCTTCGGGTTACGGGCCCCGCGTCATGCGGGGCGAATCACAGCCCGCTCACGCTCCGCGCCGTCCCGCCGCTCACGCCTCCGGCAGCATCTCCGGATGTGCGGGCGGTTCCGGGCCGTCCGCCCGGCGCATCACATCGGGGGAGGCGCGTCCATTTCGTCACCCTCGGGGCCGGCGCAGCCAGCGCCGGCCCACAGGCATCAGCCGACGGTGCAGGCGTCACCGTCCAGCGTGAACGCGTCCGGCTCGGAATCGCCACCCGTGGATGTTCCGGTGAAGCCGAAGCCCACCGAGGAACCGGGGGCCACCTTGCCGTTCCAGCCGACGTTCGTCGCGGTCACCTTCGCCCCCTCCTGCCGGTGGGAGGCGTTCCACATCTGGGTGACCTTCTGGTCGCCCGGGAAGGACCAGCCCAACTGCCAGCCGTCGTAGGCCGTGCTGCCGGTGTTGGTGACTGTCACCTCGGCCTGGAAGCCGCCCGACCACTGGTTGGTGACCTTGTACGTCACCGAGCAGTCGGCCTCCGCCGGCGGCTCGGTCGGGTCCGGGTCGGGATCGGGGTCCGGGTCTCCGCCACCGGTGTCGGAGGACTCCCCGATCTGGATGCCCCGACCGTTCGTGGAGACGTAGACCCGGCCGTGGACCCGCGGGTCTCCGGTGATCGCCGCTCCGGTCCAGGCCCACTGGTGCGCGTCGTCGTTGATGCGCGTCCAGGTGGCGCCCGCGTCCGTGGACCGGAAGATGCCGCGCACCCCACCGATCTTCGCGCTGACGAAGACGGTCTGGTACGAGGCCCCGGCGGCCGCCTTGCCGAATCCGACGCTGTCCGCCTGGTCCACACCGGAGAATTCGGTGAAACTCGTGCCGGAGTCCGTGGAGCGCCAGAGCCCGTACGCGCCTGCCGGGGCGCCGCCGGCGAGCCAGATGTCGCCCTCCGTGCCGGGCAACGCCTTGAAGCGGACGTTCCCTTCCGTCGGCAGCCCCTTCGCCTTCGCGGTGAACGTGGCTCCGCCGTCGGTCGACACGTAGAAGGTGCCGGCCTTGAACCCGTAGAACTTCCTCGGGTTCTTCCGGTCCGACTCCACCGTCGCTCCGGCCGGAATTCCGGCGGAGGCGGTCCAGGAGTTACCGTATCCGGTGGTGTGATGGACGGCCGCGCCGTCCGGGCTCCAGACGAATCCGCTGCCGTCCGCCGCCGCTGCGACCGTGCCGCCGCCGGTGACCCCGGCGGGCTCGGAACCCTGGAACCAGTTGGCGCCGTTGTCGGTGGAGAAGCCGATGTGCGGAGCGGCGTCGGCGTTGCCGACCCGTACGACCGTGCCCGGGGACGCTTCCGCGAAGTCCAGGCTGGTGGTCGAGTCGAGGTTCGGCGAGGTGAACATCATGGCGGGCACCGCGTCCAGATCCGTGTGCCGGAAACCGCCGATGTCACCGAGCGCGCTCAACAGCGGTGCGCCGGATGGCGGGCTCGCCAGGTCGTTGACGGCTGTCTCCTCCAGCCCCTTCACCATGGGCGTGATCTTGAACTGGCCACCGGAGTCCCAGGACGTGAGGTTCTCCGTGCCGTAGACCGTCGCGCCCGTGCCGTACATCATCCGGTTCGAGTCGAACGGGTCGATCTCCAGGGACTCCGTCATCCATCCCAGTTTGGGTGCGGTCTCCGGTGGGGACGGGACGGCGCCCCAGCTGAGCCAGGGCACGGAGGAGACGTCCATGGTGTAGCGGTTGGAGCGGTTCGGGTAGCTGGTGTAGTCCCACGCCTGGGTCCATGTCGCACCGCTGTCGGTGGAACGGAAGATCTGGGTGTCGGGCCACCATGAGCTGTAGCCGGTGGCCATCAGGGTCCCGGGTGCCTGCCGGTCGACGGAGAGGCCGCTGAAACCGTAGTAGGTGTCGGCCTCCGCCACGGGGCTGATGTCCGTCCACGCGCCGGACTCCGTGTCGTACCGCCAGATCTGCCCCTTGGCTCCGTCGTACGGGCCGCCCGTGTCGCTCAGCGTCAGATAGAGGTGGCCCGTCGAGGAGTCGAGTACGCCCTTGTGCGCGAGGTATCCGGTGGGCTGGCCGGCGATCCTGGACCACGTGCTGCCACCGTCCGTGGAGCGGTAGACGGTGTTCGCCTTGTCGGCCACGCCGACGTAGATGTCCTGGGTGACACTGCCCGCGCTGCCGGAGCGCTCGTCGAACGTCACCCACACGATGCCCTGGTTGTCGTTGCCGTATCCGCTGGTGTCGGACGGGTCCTGCGCGTAGTTGCCGGGGTTCGGGAAGGCGGTCACCTCCGACCAGGTGGTCCCCGAATCGGTGGACCGCCACAATCCGTTGCCGCTGGGTGCGCCGAGGTACAGCACGGAGTTCTTGTTGGGGTCGACCGCGAGCCGCTCCCCCATCCCCCGTCCGGGCATGTTGCCGCCGAGCTTGAACGGCAGTGTGGCCGCCTTCCAGGAGGCGCCGCGGTCCGACGAACGCAGAACCGCTCCGTTCGTCGGGTCCCAGCTGTTGGTGTACGTACCGACGGCGGCGTACACGTTGTCGGGATCGGCCGTGTCGGAGGCCAGGCTCACCACCCCCGACCAGCCCCAGCGGTCCCAGTCCACCCAGTCCAGCAGCGGAGTCCACTTCTTGCCCGCCTGGTCCCAGCGATAGGCGCCGCCGATGTCGGTGCGCGCGTAGGCGAGGTTCTTCTCGGACCGGTTGAAGACGATGCCCGGCACGAAGCCGCCGCCGTCGATCCGTGCGTTCTTCCAGGTGTAGGTGTCCGCCGCGACGGACACATCCGATGCTTCGGCCGCGACGGGCCCCTCGTCCGAACGTGCCACCGCCGGACTGCCGGTGAGCGACAACCCGACGGTGAGGGCAAGTGCCGCCACCAGGGCGGCGATTGGTCTGGTGCTCAAGCACACGGAAACGTCCTCTCCGAGCTGGACCGCCGCACAGCGGCGGTACGGAAACGAGCAGAGGTGGGAGCGCTCCCATACGGCACCCCGATGGTAGCGCCGCATGCCGCCCGAGAGAAGGGCAGTGCGGCCGTTTCATCGGATGAATCAGACCGCTCTTCGCTCACCTCCCGGCCGAACGGGCCCGCGGGTGCTCACACCTCCCCCGGGCGCCGGGAAAGGCGGCACGCCTTCTCCACACACCCGGAGGTGATGTGAGGCCGGTAACACACAGACCCGCGGAATGCTCCATAAATACACCGGTCAATTCGCAGGGGGAACACAAGGGAAAAAGAGACGCGCTCAGCTTTCACAAGGACGTGAATACCGATGGTTTCCGAACTCCACCCGGCCGCGCACACCACATGCCTTTGGAATCCCACAGACAGCCGGAGCGAAGAAACCTGCACACGGCATGCGCACCCCGGTCACGCGTTCCGGCACGAAGTGCCAGGTCCAGACCGTTCGGCGAGTCGATTGAGGTGGGCCTGCCCCGATTCCGGAGCATGAAGCCGCGGCGGCACGGAATTCATCCGGTGAAGCTCGTGAAGGATCCGCCGTCATGGAATGAACACTTCTGCACGTAAGTCGATTCCAGTGGGCCGGCAGCCACAGATACGCCGCGGTTCGATTGGCTGCGCGAGGCACGGGCGTGCTTTGATCCTGGGCCATACGGAGGCTGCACCACGGGTTTCCGTAGAAAAGCAATTTCCATACGAAGGGCAGCGCTCATCATGAACTACACCCCCCAGGTCGAGACCGCCGAGATCTCCGACAGCGACCTCGACAACGTCTCGGGCGGCCTCGTGGGCGGCCTCGTCGGCAACGTCACGGGCACCGTGGAGAGCATCGTCCCGGTCGCCGGCGTCGTCGGCTCGGCCACCGGTCTCGTCGAGTCCGCCACCGGCGTGAACCCGGGCGCGGTCACCGGTCTGGCCACCGGCCTGACCGCCGGTCTCTGAGACACGGCAGGACCCCACCGAGCCCCGGGACCCGTCGGTTCCGGGGCTCGGTGCCGACCGCTGACAGGTGAGGGAAGAGTTACGTGCAGTTCCGCCAACAGGCCCTTTCCAAGCTGCAGTCGCCCGAACAGCTCGATCTTCCGGTGCGCTTCGCCCGCCCGCAGGGCCTGCTCGTCCTCTGCGTCACCGTCGCGGTGACGGCCGCCGCCTGCTTCTGGGCCGTGACGGGTTCCGTCGCCGGCACACTCGACGCGCCCGGCGTCCTCACGCATTCCCGTGGCAGTTACATCCTGCAGAGCCCCGTCGCCGGGCAGATCACCGAGGTGCTCGCCGACGAGGGCGAGACCCTGCCCCGCGACTCCCCCCTCCTCAAGGTCCGTACGGAGCAGGGCGAACGCGTCGTCCGTACGATCGACGCGGGCCGGCTCACCTCGGTGACGGCCACGATCGGTGCGGTGGTCACCACCGGCGCGGACGTGGCGAGCGTCGAACGGATCGACGGCGCCGGCGATCCACTGGTCGCCCTGCTGTACGTATCCGGGAGCAGGGCCGCCTCGGTCCCGGTCGGCGCCTCCGTCGACCTCACCGTCCAGTCCGTCCCCGCCCAGCAGTACGGGGTGCTGCGCGGCAAGGTCGCCGCGGTGGGCAGGGCCGCGCAGACACAGCAGCAGATCGCCCGTTTCCTCGGCGACGCACAGCTCGGTGAACAGTTCTCCGAGCACGGACGGCCGTTGGCGGTCCTGGTGGAGATCGAGCGGTCGGACTCCACCGAGTCCGGTTATCGGTGGTCCTCGGCCGAGGGCCCTCCGTACGCGATCGGCTCCATGACCCTGGCCGCCGGCTCCATCCGTCTCGCCGACCGGCGCCCGATCGATTGGCTGCTCCCGTGACCGCACCGCTCCCGTCCCCCACCGCCCAGCAGCTGCCGCCTCCCGGCCGCGGCAGGCACCGCCCGGAGGGCCCGGGCAGCAGGCGGCGGTCGCGTCCCGCGCCGAAATCCGCTCCGGCGAAGACCGTGCGCACCCCCACCGTGCTCCAGATGGAGGCCCTGGAGTGCGGTGCGGCCTCACTGGCGATGGTGCTCGGTCACTACGGCCGTCATGTGCCGCTGGAGGAGCTGCGGATCGCCTGCGGCGTCTCGCGCGACGGTTCGCGCGCCAGCAACGTGCTCAAGGCCGCGCGGAGTTACGGCCTCCAGGCCAAGGGCATGCAGATGGAGCCCGCGGCCCTGGCAGAGGTCCAGGCCCCCGCGATCCTGTTCTGGGAGTTCAACCACTACGTCGTGTACGACGGCGTGGGCCGCCGTCTCGGGCGGCGTGGCGTGCACATCAACGACCCGGACAAGGGGCGCCGTTTCGTACCGATCGAGGATTTCGACACCAGCTTCACCGGGGTCGTCCTCGTCCTCGAACCCGGTGAGGACTTCCGCCGCGGCGGCCGGAAGCCCGGTGTCATGGCCTCACTGCCGGCCCGGCTGCGCGGTACCACCGGCACGATGCTGGCCGCCCTGTTCGCCAGCCTGCTGCTGGTGGCCGTCGGAGCGACGCTCCCGGCTCTGAGCCGCACCTACATCGACATGTTCATGATTGGCGAGCAGACCTCGCTGCTGGGCGTGCTGTTCGCCGCGATGGGCACCATGGCGGCCCTCACCGTCGTACTGACATGGCTGCAACAGGCGAACCTGCTGCGTGGGCGGATCATCTCCTCGACGCTGGGCAGCGCACGCTTCTTCCGGCATCTGCTCCGCCTGCCTGTCACCTTCTTCTCCCAGCGCAGCCCCGCCGACCTCGTCCAGCGCCTCCAGTCGAACGACGCCGTGGCCGAGACGCTGGCCCGGGATCTCACCGCGGCCGGCGTGGACGGCATCGTCGTTCTCCTCTACGCGTTCCTGCTGTGGACGTATGATCCGCAGCTGACCGTCATCGGGGTGGGGATCGCTCTGCTCAACGTGGTCGCGATGCGCATCGTCATGCGGCTCCGGGCCACCGGCACCCAGAAGCTGCGGGCCGACAGCGCACGGCTGACGAACACCTCGTACACCGGTCTCCAGCTGATCGAGACGATGAAGGCCACGGGCGGCGAGAACGGGTACTTCCGCCGGTGGGCCGGGCAGCACGCGACGACACTGGAGGAACAGCAGCGCCTCGGGGTACCGAGCGCCTGGCTGGGCGTCGTCGCTCCAGCTCTCGCGACGGTCAACAGCGCGCTGATCCTGTGGATCGGCGGGCTGCGGGCCGTGGAGGGGCACATCTCGATCGGTCTGCTCGTCGCCTTCCAGGCGCTGGTGACCCGCTTCACCGCGCCGGTCGCGCGGCTCAACGGGGTGGCGGGCCGGATCCAGGACTTCGCTGCCGACGTGGCACGCCTCAAGGACGTCGAGAACTTCCCGGTCGACGCCCTGTACTCCCGCCGCGAGCCGGCCGCGAGCACCCGCCGTCTCAAGGGCCATGTGACGCTGGAGGAGGTCACCTTCGGCTACAGCCCTCTCGACAAGCCCCTGCTCACCGGTTTCTCCCTGTCCGTGGGCCCCGGACAGCAGGTGGCCCTCGTCGGCGGCTCCGGCAGCGGCAAGTCGACGGTCTCCCGGCTCCTCTCGGGGCTCTACAGCCCGTGGGAGGGCACGATCCGCATCGACGGACAGCGTCTGGAGGACACATCCCGCGGTGCGCTGGCCGCATCCGTGTCCTTCGTCGACCAGGACGTCTTCCTCTTCGAGGGGACGGTCCGGGACAACGTGGCGCTGTGGGACCCCTCTGTCCCGGACGAGGCCGTGGCCGAAGCCCTGCGGGACGCCGCCCTGTACGACGTCGTCGCCCGCCGCCCCCGCGGCATCCGCAGCCGGGTGGAGCAGGACGGCCGCAACTTCTCCGGCGGGCAGCGCCAGCGGCTGGAGATCGCCCGGGCGCTCGTGCGCCGCCCCAGCATCCTGGTCCTGGACGAGGTCACCAGCGCGCTGGACGCCGAGACGGAGCGCGTCATCATCGACAACCTCCGCCGGCGCGGCTGCGCCTGTGTGGTGATCGCGCACCGGCTGAGCACCGTGCGCGACAGCGACGAGATCGTGGTCCTGGACCACGGGACCGTCGTGGAGCGCGGCCGGCACGAGGATCTGGTGGCCGCCGGGGGCCCGTACGCCGAACTGGTCAGGGAGCACTGACATGGCATCCGTACATCCGCTCGCGGGCACGGAGGCGTCCGGGCAGGACCCGGTCCTCGGCGCACTGGGCGCTCTCGGGATGCCGGTCGACTGCACCGGGCTGCGGAGCCTGTCCCTCGAAGGCCCCCAGGTGCTGTGGCTCGTCGTCGGCGGCGCCCTCGACCTGTTCGCGGTGGACGCGGTGGGACAGGGGCACTGGCACTTCCTGGGCCGGCTCGAACCGGGAACCCTCGTGCTGGGTCCGGTCGAGGGCCCGCAGCACACCCTGGTCGGACGACCGCTCCAGGAATGTGTGCTGCGCCGGATCCCGCTGCGTGAGCTGTACCGGCCGGAGTGCGACGGTCGAGGGGTGTACGAAGGCCAGTACCGCAGCCGTTACGACACCGGGGACGCCACGCTGAGTCTGCTCGAGCACGCCTTCTCACTCGGTGTGGGCCGCAGTCAGCGCGTGCTCTTCGAGGCTCCGCTGGACGGGCGGACGGCCCTCGACGAAACGGTGGGCGACGACGACGTCCTGTGGCTGCCGGTGTCGCCCGGCAGCGTGCAGTACGGCGCCGCGTTCAGTGCCGAGGCGGCGGGCGACCTGCTCGTCGGCCCCGCGATGTGGCAGGGGATGGTCAGTCAGCAGTACCGCCTGCTGTCGGCGCTGGACCGCTGGATCGAACAGCTGGAGCGTGCTCACGAGGACCGGACCGCGGCGGGCATGAAGGCGGGTGAGGCCGTCCGCAAGGAGGCCGACCAGGCGCTGCTGACCTCGATCGGGCGGTCCGGGAAGGGCCCTTCGCCTGCGAAGGGGGCGTCGCGGGACGCGGTGTACGCGGCCTGCCGTCTGGTGGCCCGGGATTCCGGGATCGTCCTCGCGGAGCCCGCGGCGGGCGGGGCGGTGAGCGACCGGATCGATCCGGTCGAGCAGGTGGCGGTCGCCTCACGCATCCGCACCCGCGCGGTGCGGCTCGACGGACGCTGGTGGCGGGAGAACTCGGGGCCGCTGGTGGGGCACCGCGCGGCGTCCGGAGCGCCGGTCGCCCTGCTCTGGCGCCGTGGCCGTTACGAAGCGGTCAACCCGCTGACCGGGCGGCGCAGCCGTGTCGGCAGCGACTCCGCACAGGAATTCGACGAGCGCGCCGTGATGTTCTACCGGCCGCTGCCGGAAGAGCCGTTGAGCAGGCGGAAGCTGCTGCGCTTCGGTCTGTTCGGCACCCGGGGTGACCTGAGGAACCTTGTGCTGGCGGGTCTGGTGACGGTCGCGCTGGGGTCGCTGGTGCCGATCGCCACCGGCAAGGTGCTCGGCGTGTACGTGCCCAGCGCCCAGAACGCTCTCATCGTGCAGATGTCGCTGGCCGTCATCATCTCCGGTGTCGTCTCGGCGGCCTTCATGCTGCTGCAGAACCTCACGATCCTGCGCATGGAGGGGCGGATCGAGAGCACGCTCCAGCCGGCGGTGTGGGACCGGCTGCTGCGGCTGCCGGCGAAGTTCTTCGCCCAGCGCTCCACGGGAGAACTGGCGAGTGCGGCGATGGGCGTGAGCTCCGTCCGGCGGGTGCTGTCCGGCACCGGGCCCGTCGTGGTGCAGGCGGGCACGCTCGGGGCGGTGAACCTGGGTCTGCTGCTCTGGTTCAGCGTTCCGCTGGCCCTCACCGCCGTCGCGATGCTGGTGGTCATCGCCGGGGTGTTCCTGACCATGGGCATGTGGGAACTCCGCTGGCAGCGCCGGCTGGTCGAGCTCGGGAACAAGCTGAACAACCAGGCGTTCCAGACGCTGCGCGGGCTGCCCAAGCTGCGGGTCGCGGCGGCGGAGAGCTTCGCGTACGGGGCGTGGGCGGCGGAGTTCGCCCGCAGCCGTGAGCTGCAGAAGCGGGCAGGCAGGATCAAGAACCTGACGACGGTCCTCAACGCGGTCCATCTGCCGCTGTGCTCGCTGGTCATCTTCGTCCTGCTGGCGGGCCCGGCACGCGGGTCCCTGACGGCCGCCGAGTTCCTGGCCTTCAACACGTCCGTGACGATGCTGCTGACGGCCGTCACCCAGCTCACCGGGGCGTTCGTGTCCGCCGCCGCCGTACTGCCGATGTTCGAACAGATCAGGCCGGTACTCGACGAGGCGCCCGAGGTACGCGGCACCAGTGTCCAGCCCGGCGCCCTGTCCGGGGAGGTCGAGGCCAGGGGTGTGTCCTTCCGCTACTCCGACGACGGCCCCGTCGTCCTCGACGACGTGTCGCTGACCGTACGGCCCGGCGAGTTCGTCGCGATCGTGGGCCCCAGCGGCTGCGGCAAGTCGACGCTGCTGAGGCTGCTCATCGGATTCGACAAGCCGGTCTCGGGCAGCGTCCTGTACGACGGCCAGGATCTGGCGGCGCTCGACCAGGCGGCCGTACGCCGTCAGTGCGGGGTCGTCCTGCAGAACGCCCAGCCCTTGTCCGGATCGATCCTGGACTGCATCTGCGGCGCCGAGGCCTTCACCCAGGAGGAGGCGTGGGAGGCCGCCGCGATGGCGGGGCTGGCCGAGGACATCAAGCGCATGCCGATGGGTCTGCACACGATGATCTCCGGCGGTGGCTCGATCTCCGGCGGGCAGCGCCAGCGGCTGATGATCGCGCAGGCCCTCGTCCGCCGCCCCCGCGTCCTGTTCTTCGACGAGGCCACCAGCGCACTCGACAACGGGACCCAGCGCACCGTGACCGAGAGCACCCGGTCCCTGCGGGCCACCCGTGTCGTCATCGCGCACCGGCTGTCCACCGTCATGGATGCGGACCGCGTGGTCGTCATGGCGGACGGCCGTGTCGTCCAGGAGGGGCCGCCCGCCGAGCTCCTCGCGGACACGGACGGGCAGCTCCACGAACTGGTGCGGCGCCAGATGAGCTGACGAGGTCCTCTACGACCGCCGCCCGCCGGGCCTGGGGGGTTCCACCGCGTCCCGGATGCTCGCCCGCGCGGCGGCGGCGACGGCTTCGGCGGTGATCCCGAACTCCTCGTACAGCCGCTCGTAGTCGGCGGACGCGCCGTAGTGCTCCAGGCTGACGATCCGGCCGGCGTCGCCGACGACCTCGCGCCAGCCCTGGCCGACGGCGGCCTCGACACTGACGCGGGCGCGCACGTCCGGCGGCAGCACCTCGTCCTGGTAGGACAGCGGCTGTTCGGCGAACCACTCGCGGCACGGCATCGACACCACGCGGACGGCCAGCCCTTCGTCGGCCAGCAGCTTCCGGGCGTCCAGAGCGATGTGGACCTCCGACCCGGTCGCGACGAGGATGACGTCGGGGACGTCTCCTGGTGCCTCGACGAGGACGTACGCGCCGCGAGCCGCTCCGTCGGCCGGGGCGTGGACACCGTCCAAGCGGTCGAGCACCGGAAGGTTCTGCCTGGTCAGCACGAGACCGGCGGGGCGGTCGGTGTGTTCCAGGATCGCCCGCCAGCAGACGGTGGTCTCGTTGGCGTCACCGGGGCGTACGACGTCGAGGCCGGGGATCGCCCGCAGGGCGGCCAGGTGTTCGACGGGCTGATGGGTGGGTCCGTCCTCGCCGAGTCCGATCGAGTCGTGGGTCCACACGTAGGTGGCGGGGAGCTTCATCAGGGCGCCCAGACGGACCGCGGGGCGCATGTAATCGCTGAACGTGAGGAAGGTGCCGCCGTAGGGGCGGGTCAGGCTCTGCAGCGCGATGCCGTTGAGCACGGCGCCCATGGCGTGCTCGCGGATACCGAAGTGCAGGGTCCGTCCGTGGGGGCCTCCCGTGAACTCGGCCGTCTGCCGGTCCGCGGGGATGAACGAGGGTTCCCCGTCCATGGTCGTGTTGTTGCTGCCCGCGAGGTCCGCGGAGCCGCCCCACAGTTCGGGCAGGACCGGGGCGAGCGCGGTGAGGATCTGGCCGGACGCCTTGCGGGTGGCCATGCCCTTGGCGTCGGCCGGGAAGTCCGGAAGGGCGTCGGTCCAGCCGTCCGGCAGCTTCTGCTCCCTCAGCCGGTCCAGCAGGGCTGCCCGCTCCGGGGCGGCGGCCCGCCAGTCCTCGTAGGTCCGCTGCCAGCTCTTCCGGGCGTCCCTGCCCCGCTCCCCGACCGCCCGTGTGTGGGCGAGAACCTCGTCCTCCATCGGGAAGTACGTCCCGGGATCGAAGCCGAGGAGCCGCTTGGTGCCGGCGACCTCGTCGTCCCCCAGGGCCGACCCGTGTGCCTTGCCGGTGTTCTTCTTCGTCGGGGCGGGCCATCCGATGATCGTGCGCAGCATGATCAGCGAGGGCCGGGACCGTTCCGCCTTCGCCGCCTCGATCGCGGCGAGGAGGGCGTCGACGTCCTCGACGTAGTCGCCCGTGCGGGTCCAGTCCACGGTCTGCACGTGCCAGCCGTACGCGGTGAAGCGTGCGGGGACGTCCTCGCTGAACGAGATGTCGGTGTCGTCCTCGATCGAGATGTGGTTGGAGTCGTAGAAGGTGATGAGGTTGCCCAGTTGCTGGTGGCCGGCCAGCGACGCGGCCTCGGAGGCGACCCCCTCCATCATGTCGCCGTCGGACGCGAGTACGTACACGTGGTGGTCGAACGGGCTGGTGCCCGGCGCCGCGTCCGGGTCGAGCAGGCCCCTCTCCCGGCGTGCTGCCATGGCCATGCCGACGGAGGCCCCCATCCCCTGGCCCAGCGGACCCGTGGTGATCTCCACGCCGCGGGTGTGCCGGTACTCCGGGTGACCCGGGGTCGCCGAGTCCCAGGTACGCAGCGCCTTCAGGTCCTCCATCTCCAGTCCGTAGCCGGCCAGGTAGAGCTGGATGTACAGCGTGAGGCTGGTGTGGCCGCACGAGAGGACGAAGCGGTCCCGGCCCAGCCACTGGTCGTCCTCGGGATCGTGCCGCATGACCTGCTGGAACAGCAGATAGGCGAGTGGTGCGAGGCTCATCGCCGTACCGGGATGGCCGTTGCCGGTCTTCTGGACGGCGTCGGCGGCGAGCACCCGTACGGTGTCCACCGCGCGCACGTCCACGTCGCTCCACCCCGCACGTTCGGCCAGCGGGCGGGCGAGACCGGGGTCTCGCGATGCTGTGCTGCCGGAAGAGGATCGCTCGGGCGCCATGGTGTCGTCTCCCTCGGACGTCGCTGCTCGGTTCGACGGGACCGGCCGGTGCGTCTCGCCACCCCTCGCATCCTCTGCGCCCTCGTCGTCCGCCGCATCCGGAGCGTGCCCGGCGGTGCGGTGGGACCCGATGCCCGCCGGGCGGTGCGACGCGCGGCGCGGGTCGCGGTGACGCACACGTCCCGCCGACGGGTCGCCTACCCGCTGCGGTTACGGACAGGCCCGTGCCGCCGCACGCGGACGACAAGGAGCGGCTCGGATCCGGGGAGACGCGCTCCGGCGGACGGCAGATGTGGCACAGTCGTGCCGGTGGACGAGCTGCGGCCCCAGGACCCCTCCGGCATAGGCGTGTACCGGCTGCTCGGCCGTCTCGGCGCCGGCGGAATGGGGCAGGTGTATCTCGGCCGCTCCCCCGGTGGACGGCTGGTGGCCGTGAAGGTGATCCGGGACGAGATCAGTGATCACCCGGAGGCCCTGACGCGCTTCCGCCGGGAGGCCGCCACCGTCGAAGCCGTACGCAGCGCCTACACCGCCCAGTTGATCGAGGCGTCACTCGACGCCCCGCCCTACTGGCTGGCCACCGAGTACGTGGCGGGGCCCACCCTGAGGGGAGCGGTGCAGGCGGCCGGGCCGTTTCCGCCCGACAGTGCGCTGAAGCTGTTCGCCGCCCTCGCCGAGGGGCTGGCCGCGGTCCACGTCCACGGGGTGACCCACCGGGACCTGAAACCGCAGAACGTGATCCTCTCCCCGCAGGGACCGCAGCTGATCGACTTCGGGATCGCCCGGACCCTCGGGCAGACGGTGCTCACACGGGACGGGGCGGCCACGGGAACCCCCGGGTTCTCGGCGCCCGAGGTGATCCTGCGCAACGAGGCCGGCCCCGCTGCGGACGTGTTCGCGCTGGGTGCGACGCTCGCCTACGCGTCGACGGGCAGGCCTCCCTACGGTTCCGGGGACGCGGCGGTGGTGAGCTACCGGGCCGTGCACGAGGAGATCGACCTGGCCGGCGTGCGCCCCGCGCTGGCCGCGCTGATCCGGGAGTGTGTCTCCAAGGATCCGGCCGGCCGGCCGGACCTCGCTGCCGTGATCGCGCGGTGCGCGGTCGGTTCGGCCCTGGCGACCGACCCCCACTACCGCTCACTGCCCCAGGCCGGAGCCGCCGCCGTCCGGGAGGACACGACGACCGCCGCCTTGCCGGCCGACGCGGCGGAGCCGGTCGTGTCCGCGGGTCCGCCCGGTCCCACACCGTACGACGAGCCGGACCGCCGGACGCGCCCTTCCCGCAGCGGGCTCAGGGGATCGCTCGGGTTCGCGGCGGTGGCGGCCGTGCTGGCCGCGTCGGCGACGGCCTGGCTGCTCTCGGGGCCGCCGGAGGGCGGGTCGGCCGGTGCGGGGCCCACGTACGGCGCGGAGGCGTCCCGGCGGCCGGCCACCACCGCACCGGCCGGAGAACCGCCGGACCACATCGTGGACGACCGTGAGTCACAGGACCGCTGGACCTTGTCCGAGGACCCTGCGGAGGCGGCCCAGGGCATCGGCTCCTGCGACCTGTCCGACGGCCTGGACCCGGGGTCGCTCCCGGCGGGCCTGCAGACATCCGTCTCGCACACCACCGGCTCGGACACCGCCTCGGTGACCGTGCGCCCGAAGAACGCCGGCGAGGGGAAGCGGCCCGCGCCCTACTACGTGGCCGTCGGTGTCCGGCCTCCGCACGGGACCGATCCCGCCACGGGCCGGCCCACCCGGGCCGTCGGCAAGGGGGCCGGCTTCACCAGCAAGCCCGTCGACCTCTTCTCGGCGTGGTCCTCGGGCGGGACCGTCACCTTCAGGTATCCCGGCGACTTCCGGGCCCACTTCGGCGAACGGGTCGTCGAGGCCCCCCCGGTGGGCGACGACCGGGGCGACTGGACCGTGGTGCTGTACCACGTCGAGGGCGGGCCCGAGGAGTTCACCCCCGTTGTGTGCAACGGCTTCCACGCCTGAGGGGACGGGCGGCTCACGCCACCGCCACGTCGTGAACCGGGCCGCGGGACGGAACTCCGACTCGATGCGGTCTGCGGCGAGGCGGAGTGGGGGCAGCACCTGTTCCAGGCATTCGCCAATCGTCCGGCCGCTGCTGTGCACGGCGACGTCGAGGGCCGCGGCCGTGGTGCCGGCCCGGTCGCGGACAGGTACGGCGATCGAGCGCAGGCCCGCTTCGAGCTCCTCGTCACCAGGGCGTATCCCTCCACGCGTACCCGGTCCAGGAGGACGGCCTCGAGTTCGGTGCGGCGGGTCAGGGTGTGCGGGGCCGGCGTGGCGACCCGTGCATCGGGGCGGGCCAGGGATCCGCGCTGGTGCTGGAGCGGTAGTCCCCGCGACGGATCCGGCGTCGTTCGGCCCGCCCGCTCTCCTCGGCTGAGGACTTCGGCGCGGCGCCCCGGGGGCTGAAGGCTTCGGCCTACGCGTTCACCGCGGCGGACCTCTCCCGAGCGGCGAAACGGGCGGGCCGGATGAATGATGAACAGATGCTGTGGTGCTGCCGGTCCGTCCGGCCTCGTTGCCGGACGGACCGGGCAGGGCTCCGACCATGAAGCGGAAGGGCATGAGCGCATGACCTCCCACACCGCGTTTCCGGTGGCGGACCGGGTGCCGCCCGTGCGACTGCCGCCGGGCGGACCGGAAGACGTGACGACGCCGGGCACGGGCGGAGAAGTCCGCCCGGTGACGGCGAGGGCCGTGCGATGAGGTCCACGGACGGGCTGCTGGAGACCGGCTTCATGCGCACGGTGTTCGACAGTCTGGGGGCGGGGGTCTTCGTCACCGACACCGCCGGACGCCTCACCGCGTGCAATCCACGCGCACAGCGGCTCCTCGGCCGTCCGCAGGAGCAGATGCTCGGGCACGACATGCATGATCTGCTGCACCGCCGGAAGGACGGCGGCGCGGCCCCGCGGAGCGAGTGCGGCCTGCTGACGGTGCTGGAGACGGGCCGGCCGGCCGAGGGGAGCGAGGAATCCTTTCTCCGCGGGGACGGCAGCCTGGTGCCGGTCATCTGGGCGGCCACCCCGCTGCGGCACGAGGGGCGGGCGGAAGGCGCGGTGGTCGTCTTCCACGATTTCAGCCTCCACCGTGACGCCGCCGAGCAGACCGCGGCCTACCTCGCCGCCCTGGAAGGGCTCACCGCCCGGCTGATGATGGTGGCGGAGGTCTCCACGGTCCTCATCTCCACCTTGGACACGCCGGAGATGCTGAACAGGCTGGCCGGGTTGCTCGTACCGGACATGGGTGACTGGGCTGCGATCGACGTCCGCACGGGACAGACCGGCGGGATGCACCGCGCCGCCGTCCGCGCCGCCGGCGACCACGACACGGCGCACGCACTCACCGGCCCGTTGCCGTCCTTGCCCGAATCCACCCGTTCGGCAGTGATCCAGGCGCTGAGGAGCGCGGAGCCCGTCTTCCTGGACGCGGAGCGCCTCGCAGAGCAGCCGGACAACCCGCTCGCCGCCTCCCACCGGAAGCTCTTCGACCGGCTGGGAGGCACCTGCGCCGTCGTGGTCCCCCTGCACACCCGGCGGAAGGTCTTCGGAGCGCTGACCGTGGCGCGCGTCGCCCCGGGTTCCTCCTACACCGAGGCCGAGGTGTTCCTGCTCTCCGACATCGCGCGCCGCGCCGGCCTCGTCATGGAGGCCGCAGAACTCTTCGAACAGCAGCGCCACGTCGCCGAGACCATGCAGCGGCAGCTCCTCACCCCCCTGCCACAGGTCGACCACCTCACGCTGGCGGCCCGCTACCGGCCCGCCGAGAGTGCCGCCGAGATCGGCGGGGACTGGTACGACTCCTTCCTCCTCGGCGACGGAGTCCTGACGATGGTCATCGGGGACGTCGTCGGCCACGACCTCAAGGCCGCCGCCCACATGGCCGAGGTCCGCAACATGCTGCGCGCCCTGGCCTGGGACCGGACGGAGCCCCCCAGCCTGATCATGCGCCGTCTGGACGAGGCGATGACCCATACGAGCGACGCTCCCATGGCCACCTGTGTCTTCGCTCGCGTCGAGGGCGCGGAGGGCGGCCCCTGGCAGCTCCACTGGGTCAACGCCGGCCATCCGCCGCCCCTCCTGATCACGGCCGACGGGCAGACCCGCTTCCTCGAGGCCGGCCACGGTCCGCTTCTCGGTCTCAGCTCGGCCCTGCACATGGGACTGGGGTGGCCCGACGCCCGCGCGGACCTTCCGCCCGAGTCGACTCTCCTGCTCTACACCGACGGGCTCGTCGAGAGCCGGACCCGTGACATCGAGGCCGGCCTCGCCACGCTGCGCCGGCATGCCGTGGCCCTGGCCCGCCGGGACGTCGAGGATTTCCTCGACGAACTCCTGATCCGCATCGACCCCAGTGGCGACGACGTCGCCCTGCTGGTCCTGCGCACCCCGCCGGCCGGCTCCGGTGACGACGAGGCGCCGCCGCAGCACGCGCACAGCCCTGCCGCCTCCAACCGCGGAGCGCCCGGCTCACGCATCGAGGAGACGCCCGTCAGGGACACCTCCGAACCTTCCTGAGCACACGCCGGAGTGTCCGGCAAGAGGGCTGGGGGCACCTCCGATGCCGGCGGCCGGGACGTCTGCCCGGCGGGCAGCCGCTACGGCTACGGCGTCGCGTCCATCCCGCTCGGCTGCGGCGGCGCTCATCGGGGCCACGGCGGCGACCTGCCGGGCGACTCGGTGAGCGGCGGCCGGGCCACGGGCGGGCGGGGCACCGTGACCGTCCGCACCACGACGTGGGCGGGCGAGGACGACCGCCTGGACCATCTCCAGGGCTCGGTGGACGCCGCGCTGTGCGGCGAGGGCCACAGGTGAGCCGGCCCCGGTGCCACCACGGCGCACGGGGCTTCGGTCCGGGCGTGCCGCGGTGGCGTGGGGCTCCGTGCCGTGGAACTCAGCCGGCCGTCCGCGCGGCCTGGTCGAGCAGCTTCTGTATGTGCAGGCCGTGGGCTGCGGCGCGCGGGGCGAGAGCGGCCTGGACGGCGGGCGGCACGGCGAAGGCGACCGCCTCGCATCGTCCCAGCAGTTCCTCGAAGGAGGCGGCGACCGGCGCCCCGTAAGGTTCGGCGACTTCGGCCGCGGCCTCGGGGCGGCGCGCCCAGACCGCCGCCAGCTCCGTCTCCGGCCCGGCAGTGAGCATGCGGGCGTGCATGGTCCGTGCCCGGGGGCCGGCGCCCACGAGGCCGACGCGGACCGGTTCGTAGGGCCAGGTGTCCGAGAGAGGGGCGGTGGACATGGTGCTCTCCGCCGTCGTGCTGGGGGCGCGGTGCGCTCAGGCGCCGTCACCGGCGCGGGCCAGGGCCGCGAGGCGTGAGTCGGCGCGGTCGGGGGCGTACAGGTGGTCGATGACCATGCGGGCGGCGCCGGCCAGGGCGGCCCGGTCACCCAGTTCGGAGGTGACGACCTGGAGGTGGGCGGTGGTGCGTGGCATGGCGCGCTGGTAGATGAGTTCGCGGACTCCGGTGAGGAACGGGGTGCCCGCCAGATCGCCGCTCAGCATCAGCACGCCTGGGTTGAGCAGGGTGACGACCGTGACCAGGACCTCACCGACGCGTCTCCCCGCCTCGCGGGCGAGCCTGACGGCATCCGGCTGACCTGCGGCCAGGTGCTCGCGCACGTCGGATACCGATGCGGTGGGGACACCGGCGGCGGTGAGCTGCCCGGCGATGGACCGGCCGCTGGCCACCGCCGCGAGACATCCGTAGGAACCGCACATGCACAGCGCGTCGGGGCGGTCGTGCAGACGGATGTGGCCGATGTCGCCCGCTCCCCCGTCGACGCCCCGGTAGACCTCGCCTCCGACGACGACTCCGGCGCCGATCCCCGTGGAGGCCTTGACCAGGACGAACGCGCTGCAGTCCGGGTGACCGGCCCGCTGCTCCGCCAGGGCCATCAGATTGGCGTCGTTGTCGACGAAGACCGGCGGGGGGCCGGCGGCCGGCATCGCGCCGACGTGCTCGGTCCAGGCCTGGCGCAGCCGCTCCCGTACCGGGAAGCGGTCCCAGCCGGGCATGATCGGCGGCTGTACGATCCGGGCCGACTCCCAGTCCACCGGACCCGGCACGGAGAGCCCGATGCCGCAGACCCGCTCGGGTCCTGCCCCGGCCTCGGTGAGCAGGGGGCCGAACCGACGTGCCAGCCGGTCCAGGGTGCTGTCGGGCCCCTCGGCGATGACGAGGGCCCCGGTGTGCTCGGCGAGGACGGTTCCGGAGAGGTCGAGCACGGCGACACGGGTGTGCCGGGTCCCCAGATCCGCGACGAGCACCACGGCATGCGCCGGGTCGAACTCCAGCCGGGCGGAGGGACGTCCACCGGTGGAGGTGCCGGTGGCGCCGCGCAGCCAGCCCGCTTTGAAGAGCTGGTCGAGACGGTGTCCCACGGTGGAGCGGGACAGACCGGTCGCCTGCTGGAGCTCTCCGCGCGTGGTGGCCTCACCGCTGCGGATGAGCTGCAGCAGATGCCCCGCGCTGGCCTGGTTTCCTGCCATCCCCGCCGTCCTCGCCCTGTCTGTCGCGTCCGTGTCAGCCCGGGGGGCTGTCGGATTCCTGACTGCCGGCCGTCCCGGCCTCCGGCGTCAGCCCTTGTCCGCACCGCTGGTCAGGCCCTCGGTGAGGAGCCGCTCGGCGGAGAAGAACAGGAGTACCACAGGGATGGTGAGGACGACCGACCCGGCCATCAGTACCGTCTTCGACACCTCTATGCCGTTGGCCAGCTGCTGGAGCCCCAGGGAGACGGTCCACCGCTCGGGGTCGGCCGCCAGGAAGAGGAGAGCGAACAGGAATTCGTTCCAGGCGATCATGAAGACGTACAGCCCGGTGGCCATGAGGGTCGGCAGGGCGAGCGGCAGGATGATCCTGTGTACGGTCTGCAGCCGCGACGCGCCGTCGATCGCCGCCGCTTCCTCGATGCTGAAGGGGATGGTGACGAAGTAGTTCTTCAGCATGTAGATCGAGACGGGGACGGTCTGCGCGATGTAGACGACGGCGAGCCCGACGAGGCTGCCGGACAGCCCCATCTTCGCGAACATGACGAAGAGCGGGACGGCCAGCAGCGTGGCCGGGAAGAGGTAGACGGCCAGGAAGATCGCGCTGACCTTCCGGTTGCCGAAGAACTTCAGCCGGCTGACGGCGTACGCGCCCGGCACGGCGGCTGCCAGCGTGAGCAGGACCGTGGCGACGGCGACGAGTGCCGAGTTGAGCAGCATGCCGAGGAAGCCCTGGCCGCCCTCCGCCGAGGGCCTGAGCACGCTCTCGTACGTGTCGAGCGTGAAGTCCTTCGCCGAGACCCAGAGGCTGCCCGGGTCCAGGAGGAGGGCGTCGATGGGCTTCACCGACAACATCAGCATGTAGGAGAAGGGCACGATCGTGATCGCCGCGAGGAAGGCGATGACCACCCACCGCAGGGCTCCGAAGAACCGCTCCTCGAACCGGGCGCGGGTCAGCCGCGCCCGGGGCCGCCTCGCTCCGGGCAGCGGACGGGCCGCGCCCTTCGCCTGTGCGCGGGTCATGGCCGGGGCGGGGGTCATGCCGCTTCCTCCTGCATCTTCCTGCCGAAGAATTTGAAGTAGACGCCCAGGAGTGCCATGAGCACGACGGCGAGGACGAGCGCCTGGGCGGAGGCAGCTCCGACGTCGAAACGCGAGGTGAGGAAGTCGTAGACACGGACGGCCACGACGTCCGTGCCGGAACCGCCACCGGTCAGCAGGTAGATGTCGTCGAACTTGTTGAACGTCATGATGAAGCGCAGGACGGACAGCAGGGCGATGACGGGCATCAGCTGCGGCAGCAGGATGTGCCGGAAGCGCTGGGTCGGCGTGGCGCCGTCGACCTCCGCGGCCTCCTCCAGGCCGGCCGGTACCGCCTGCAGGCGGGCGAGCATGAAGAGGAAGGCGAACGGGAAGTAGCGCCAGGTCTCGAAGGCGATGACCGTGAGCAGCGCCAGCGGGATGTCGAAGTGGATCCCGAACGGGCTCACTTCGTAGGCCCTGGTGGACAGGAAGGCGATCGGGTCCTCCCACCCGAGGAGCGTGCGGCCCCATTCGTTCACGATGCCGTACTGCGGGCTGAGCGCGACCTCCCAGACGAAGGAGACGGCGACCACGGGAGCGACGTACGGCAGGAGCATGGCGGCCCGCAGTGCGCCCCGCCCCCGGAAGGGCCTGCGCAGGGCGAGGGCGGCGACCAGCCCGAGGACGACGGAGCCGGCGGTGGAGCCGACGGTGTAGAGGAGCGTGGTGCCGAGACTGCTCCAGAAGCCGGGTGAGCCGAAGACCTGGGAGAAGTTGTCCAGGGTCCAACGGCCGAAGAGGCCGCTCTCCTGGATGTCGACCAGCCTGGCGTTCTGGAAGGCGAGCAGGACGGTCCACAGGATCGGCAGGATCACCACGACCAGGACCACCAGGAAGGTGGGGGTCACGAAGGCGAGGCCTGCGCGGTTCTCCCTCCTGCTCGAACTCTGCGGTGTCGCACGGCGCTTCTTCGCGCCGCTCTGGGTTGTGCTCATGGGTCGGTTACCTCGTGAGGGAGCGGCGTGCGGCTACTGGAGGGACTTCTGGAGGGCGGTCACTTCGTCGTCGGCGTCTTCGGCCGCCTCGTCGGGTGAGAGCTGGCCGCTGGTCATCGCTCCGATGGCCTTGGCGACGGGGAGTTCACCGTTCGTGGCACCGACGAGCGTGCCCTGGCCCTGGGTCAGGCCCCATCGCTTCATACCGCCGACACCGGCGACGAGCTGGTCCAGGAGCGCCGCGGGGTAGGCCTCCTGCATGGACTCGCGGCGGTCGACGCCCATGACGCCGGCACGCCATCCCCGCACGAAGACGCCGGGCTTCTCCCCCGTCCCGGTGCGGACGGGGATCTTGCCCTCCGGCGCCATGCCGAACCAGTCGGCGTACCCCTTGCCCATCATGTACTCGATGAACTTCCTGGAGGCGTCCGTCTCGGCGGTCCTGGTGACGGCCCAGGACGTGATCTCGCCGAACTGGGCGGGTTCCTTGCCGTCGGGGCCCTTCAGGGAGGTGACGACGCCGGTGTTGCGCGCCAGGAACTTCGGGTCCTTCCCGCACTCCGGGCAGCTGGGCAGCGCGTCCGACCGCAGGCCCGCCAGCTCGTCCAGGAGGAAGGACGACCAGACCATCATCGACGACTTCCCGGCGAAGTAGGTGGCACGGGTGCTGTCCACGCTCTGGGTGCCGGGAGCTCCGTGCTCGCGGGCGAGACCGTCGTACGCCGCGAAGGCGTTGCGGCACGCCCGGGAATCGAGAGCGGGTTCGCCCGCCTCGTCGACCAGCTGACAGCCGTTGGCCAGGGCCAGGTCCTCGAAGCTCTGCTGGGTGAAGACGTCCGAGGGGTCGGTGGCCAGCGAGATACCGTCCCGCCCTCCCGTGTCGAGCACTTCGGCGGCCTTCAGGGCGCTCGCATAGTCGTCCGGTGCGTCGAGCCCGGCCTCGGCGAACAGGTCCTTGCGGTAGACGAGGATCTGGAGCCAGGCGTCGGAGGGGACGCCGAGCCTGGTGCCGCGGTCGGAGGTGAGCGCGAGCGCGTTGCTGTTGAAGGTGTCCGGACGCAGGTCCTTCACGATGCGGTCCGCGATCCCGGTGTCGAGCAGGCCGTTGCCGTACATCTGCCAGACCTGGCCCAGCGGGACCGCCCCGATCACGTCCGGGAGCTTTCCGGCCGCCGCCGCTGACATGATCAGCTGCGGTAGCTGGGCCTCGTCCACACCGACGAGATCGACCTGGACACCGCTCTCCTTCTCGAAACGGCTGATGACCTTCTCAGTCGCCGTCATCCGCGGCGGCAGGTTCTCCTGCGACCACACCGTGATCCTGTTGTCGGGCCGCTCCGCGCCGGAGCCACCGGAACAGCCGGCCAGCAGACCGGCTGCCAGGGTCGCGGCGAGCCCGGACAGGGTCCCCTTCGACCGTCGGATCTTCATCACCATGCTGTGCCCTCACGCCGCTTACGCATTTTCCTGATGCACCTCAGCAATACTTTTGTTTGTTGACAAGACATAACTCTGGGATATCTTCGACTGAAGTCAGCGAGCAACAGCCCCCTCCCAGCGCTACCGGAGCCCCCGTGGAACGCGTCGTCCAGTTCACCGGTCTCCGTCATGCCGAAGTCACCGAGCACGAGAGCACCCCGCTCCCCGCCGGGCACCTCCGGGTCCGCACTCACTATTCCGGTATTTCCGCAGGAACCGAACTAACCGCATACAGGGTCACGAACCCTTACTTGACGCGCACCTGGGACGCCGGGGCCCGGATCTTCCGCGACGGAACGGCCGGGATCGAGTACCCGGTGGCCGGCTGGGGCCACTCCGAGGTCGGTGAGGTCACCGAGGTCTCGCCCGAACTCGTCGGCACGCCCGGTCTACCGGTCACGGGCGACCTGGTCTGGGGTATCCGGGGTCATCGCAGCGAGGGCATCGTCCCGGCCGAGCGCATGGCCGGCCACACCCTGCCCGCCGGTCTCGAACCGCTCGCCGGAGCCTTCGCCCGGGTCGGCGCCGTCGCTCACAACGCGATCCCCGCCGCCGGCATCCGCCTGGGTGAGGACGTGGCCGTGTTCGGCCAGGGCGTCATCGGTCTGCTCACCACCCCTCTCGCCCAGCTCAGCGGCGCGCGCGTCACCACGGTCGACGCGCTCGACGGCCGGCTCGCGACGGCCCGTGAATACGGTGCGCGCCACACCCTCAACGCCCGTACCGACAGCGTCGCCGAACGTATCCGTGCGGCCACCGGCGGGGCGGGCGCCGATGTCGCCATCGAGATCAGCGGTGTGTACCCGGCCCTGCACGAGGCCGTGCGCTCCGTCACCGCCGGCGGCCGGGTCGTGGCATCCGGCTTCTACCAGGGCGACGGCGCCGGTCTGCGCCTCGGTGACGAGTTCCACCACAACCGGGGGCAGCTGATCTGCTCGCAGATCGGCGGGGTTCCCCCGTAGTTGGCGGGACGCTGGAGCGTCGAGCGCCTCCAGCGGACGTTCCTCTCACTGGTGGCCGAAGGTCTGGTCGATGTGAAGTCCCTGGTCAGCCATGTCGTCCCGGTGGCGGAGGCCGCCGAGGCATATGTGCTGCTCGACGAGACCCCGGCCGACGCCCTCCAGGTCGTCCTGGAGTTCTGAGCCCGGACGGGCCCCCGGACCCGGGCCCGGGGGCCCGTCCGCCCCGTACGCACAGTCAGAACCCCAGAGCGCCCTCCGTGGGCGCCGAAAGGCCTCCCATGCTGAAAACCGCCTGTCAGGAACAGCTCCTCCCCGGCGACACACTCCAGGAGAAACGGGCCTTCGCCCAGGACGCCGGCTACGACGCGGTGGAGCTTCGGTCCAAGGGTGACTTCCACTTCCGTGACCGTCTGCCCGAGCTGAAGCAGGCCCGGGCCGACGGTGTGGTCATGCCGACCGTCTGTGTCGACATGCTGCACTTCTTCGCCGCTTTCGACGACGGACTGCGCCGTGACGCGCTGGAACAGATGAAATCGCAGCTCTCCGTCGCGGCGGAGATCGGGGCGCTGGGAGTCCGGACCCCCGCGTCCTACGGGATGTTCTCGCGCAGACTCCCCCCGTTCGAGCCGACTCGCACCGAGGAACAGGACCGCGAGGTGCTGCTCTCCGGTCTCTCCGAGCTGGGCGAGCACGCCCGCCGCGAGGGCGTCACCCTCTGTCTGGAGCCGCTCAACCGGTACGAGGACCACATGGTCAACCGGCTGGAACAGGCCGTCGACCTGATCCGCACGGTCGGCCTGGACTCCGTCCGCATCGGCATCGACAGCTACCACATGAACATCGAGGAGGCCGATCCCCCGGCCTCGATCCTGGCGGCAGCCCTCTGCATCGGCCATGCCCAGGTCAGCGACTCGAACCGCTTCCAGCCCGGGGCCGGCCACCTCGACCGGGCGTCCTGGGCCGGCGCCCTGCACAGCATCGGCTACGCGGGCCACCTCGCCGCCGAGTGCCGGCTCACGGGTGACCCCGTCGCGGCCGTACGCTCCATTCCCGCGTTCCTCCGGAGGTCCGGCGCGTGACGTCGCTGCTCGAAACCCCGGTGTCCACCGCCGCCGATCACCTGGCTCTTCGGCGCGGCGCGGCCCGGGTACTCCTCACCAACTGGACGGGCTCCTCCACAGTCCCCTCGCGTGGCCTGTATCCGCACCAGTGGAGCTGGGACTCCGCCTTCATCGCGATCGGGCTGCGCCACCTCTCGGTGCGCCGGGCCCAGCGCGAGCTGGAGAGCCTGCTGGGCGCGCAGTGGGCCGACGGACGCGTGCCGCACATCGTGTTCAGTCCCGCGGTGCCTCTCGACGCGTACTTCCCCAGCCCGGACTTCTGGCGTTCCTCCACGGCCGGCGCCCCGGCGGGCGCCCCGTCCGGCACCGAGACCTCAGGCATCGTGCAGCCTCCGGTGCACGCGCTCGCCGCCTGGCTCGTCCACCTGTCGGACCCGGAGGCCTCGCGCAGCCGCCGTTTCCTGCCTCGTGTGTACGGCAGGCTCGTGGCCTGGCACGACTACCTCACGGGCCGCCGCGACCTCGGCGGTGGCGGGCTGGCGGCCATGGTGCACCCATGGGAGCCCGGCATGGACAACAGCCCCTGCTGGGACGGCCCGTTGCGGCGCGTGGAGCCGGCCGCCCCCGGTTCGTACCGGCGCGCCGATCTCGACCACGGACAGGCCTCGGAACGCCCCACCGACCTGGACTACGGACGGTATGTGCGGCTGGCCTCCGACTACCGGGACAGCGGCTACGCGGATCTGCGGGGCGGGCACGCCTTCGCGGTCGAGGATCCCTGTGTCAACGCGCTGCTGATCGTCTCGGAGCACGCCCTGGCCCGGATCGCCGACGGAGCGGGGGCGGACCCCGCCCCCCACGAGGCACGGGCGGCCCGCCTCACCTCGGCCCTGGTGGAGCGGCTCTGGTCGCCCGCCGACGGCATGTTCCTCTGCCGTGACCTGGTCGGCGGCGAACTGATTCCCGAGCGCAGCGTCGCCGGGCTCGTCCCGCTGATCGTCCCCGGCCTCCCCCAGGACGTCGTGGACGCCCTGCTGGACACGACGAGGGGTGCCGGCTTCCGCCTCGGCCAGGTCCCGATGGTGCCGTCGTACGACTTCACCGGCCATGCCTTCGACCCTTCCCGCTACTGGCGTGGTCCCGCCTGGTTCAACACCAACTGGCTGCTCGAACGCGGTCTGCGCCGGTACGGGCAGACCGCCGCGGCGGACGCACTGCGCGCGGCCATGCTCGACGCCGCCGGTGCCAGTTCCTTCGCCGAGTACGTGGACCCGTTCACGGCCCGGGCCCGTGGCACCCGCTCCTTCGGATGGACGGCAGCCCTCACCCTCGATCTGCTGGCCGCGGCGCGGACGGCGGACGGCGCCGCTCCCGCCGGGGCGACGAGCGCTCTTCCGGTCGGAGTACCGGCGTGAGCGGCGCAGCGGGCACCACCCTGGTCCGTGCGGGGGCCTTCGCCGTTCTCGGGACCGACGGCGGGGTGAGCGGCCGTGGCGGCACCTCCCCCGACGGTCTGTTCCACCGTGACGCCCCGCATCTGAGCCGGTGGGCACTGACTTTCGACGGGGCAGACAGATCGTCTCGCCGGCTTCGGACGCCGGGCACCTGCTGTGGTCCGGCATCCTGGAGGGGCGGCACGCGCAGCGCGGGGGCGGCGCCTGCTGGAAGCCGACTTCTTCTCCGGCTGGGCCATCCGCACGCCGGCATCCGGTCAACCCGCGTACCGCCTCCCCCTCTCGTACCACCGGGGCACGTCCTGGCCCCACGACAGCGCGGTCATCCTGCTCGGGCTGGCGCGTTGCGGCCTGAGAAAGGAGGCGCGGACGGTCGCCCTCGGCCTGCTGGAGGCTTCGGCGCACCACGGCCACCGGCTGCCCGAGGTCATGGCGGGCTACTCCCGCACCCAGCGCCCCCGCCCGGTGCCGTATCCCCATTCCTGCTCACCACAGGTGTGGGCGGCGCCGGCCCTCTGGCCGTTCTCACGGCGCTGCGGGAGGAGCACGGGCTCCTGCCCCCGGCGTCCCGGCCGTAGGAAGAGGAGGCGTGGAGGAGCGGACCGCTCATGCGACGGCTGCCACCCGGCCCGCACGGGCGGCATGTGGACCGATGAGTTTTCACCTGCCACGGTGTCCAGAAGGGTGGGGACACGGGCGTGTCCCGTGACGAAGAGGCCGTCTTGCCGACGGCAGGGAAGAGTGGTGCGTGATGAGGCTTGTCGTACAGGAATTCCTGACCCTGGACGGTGTCTCCCAGGGCCCGGGCTCGCCCGACGAGGACCCGAGTGACGGTTTCGACCGGGGCGGCTGGTTCGTACCGCACCTGGACGAGGAATTCGAGGAGCTGGCTGCCACCTGGCTCCGCGCGGCGGACGCACTGCTGTTCGGCCGCCGTACCTACGAGAACTTCGCACGGGACTGGCCGCACATGACCGGACACCCCCTGGCCCCGGTGATGAACGGCCTGCCCAAGTACGTCGCCTCCCACAGCTTGACGACTGCCGGGTGGAACCCGACGACGATCCTGAACGGGGACGTGCCTTCCCAGGTCGCCGAGGTGAAGCGGCAGTCCGGCCGGGAGCTGCAGGTCCACGGCAGTTCCCGGCTGGCCCAGTCCCTGCTCGCCGCGGGCCTGGTAGACGAACTGCGGCTCGTGATCGCCCCGGTCGTGGTGGGGCGTGGTCGCAGGCTCTTCCCGGACGGCGGCGCTCCGGCCGGTCTGCGGCTGGTCAGCCACAGGACGACGCCGCGCGGACTGTCGGTGCACATCTTCGAATCGGCGGGGTCCCCCGAGCAGGGGGTGTACGGAGCCGGAGGCTGAACATCTGACCCGGCCATGTGCTCCGGGCCGTCCCGTAGTCGTGCCGGCGGCCGGGCGCCGCCGTACACCTCGGTGCCCACGGTGAACACGGGGGCGGCCGCGCCTCGCGCACGGCCGCCCCGGATCCGTTCGGGCCCGGCTCCCCGCGACGGTCAGCAGCAGGCGGCGAGGCGGCCGGGGACTGCGGCCGGTGCGCACCGGATACCGCCCGCCGTGCGTGGGGCGTGTCCGCACCCGGGCGGAACCTCCGTCGAGCACGCCGCAGGAGACATCGTCAGCACCCCTGTCCCGAATGCTTCTTGACCGATGGATCGGCACACCGGCTCCCCCTCCCGCCGGCCGTCCGCGGCCCGGCCCCCTGGCCGGGCCGCGGAGGCAACCGGGGCACGGGGCGGCAGCGGCCTGTCAGCACGGTCTTTCGCCCCCGAAGGACTGAGCGGCACCCGGAGAGCCGGCCCGATAAGCCTCAGGGGTGGCGCCATACGAGTGTGTAACGCCAGAACAGTCGTCGTCGCAGCTGTGCGCCGGGGAGGACGGTTCCGGCTTCGCGGGCGACGTCGGCGAAGGTCATGCCCGCCGAGCGTACGGCGGCCGTCATGGAGACGGGCCGGGACGAGGGGCGGCCCCTGTTCCTCAGCCAGCCCATGGCCGCGTTGGCCGGAGCGGCGACGGCGCCGAGCAGGTGGTCCCCAGGAGTCCGGGCGCGGTACAGGCCGACGATCACCAACGTCCCCCCTGGCGCCAGGTGACGGCGCGAACAGGCGAGCACCTCCGCGAACGGCAGGTGGTGGATCGTGGCGACGCACGTGATGACGTCGTAGGGGCCGGCGGGCAGTCCGGCCGCCGCATCCGCGACGATGAAGGCCACAGGCAGTTCGGCAGGGGTCAGCGCCTGGGCCCGGGCGGTGATCACCGGGTCGCGATCGACCGCCGTCACGGAGGCGGCCTGCCGGGCCAGGAGTCTCGTGAGGTCGCCACTGCCCGAACCGATGTCCAGGGCACGGCTGTAGCGTCTCGGCAGCTGCCGCAGGATCCAGCGATGGTAATGAGCGTTGTGGTCCCAGGGGTAGGCGGCGTTGAACCGCTCAAGAGCCTGCAGGATGCGGGATGCCATCGACTTCATCCCCCCAGTTCACCAAGCCCCGGCAGCACGCACACCCTGTTGCGGACAACGCGACCACCTCCCGGACGCCCGCCGGCCTCGGCCCGTGGAATCAGGTGGCGCAGAAGGCGCGCCGACGGCGCCGTGCCGGACCCAGCCGCTTCTGCCCGGCGCCGCCCTGCGACCTCGTACGGCACCACACGGCATCGAATGGCACAGCTTGGCGCCATCCGGCGCCAAGCTGCACCATTCCCCGCCCCACGACGCTCCTGAACAGGCGTGACACCGTACCGATCCCGTGTACACCAGAAGGTTTTCGCAGGCCAGACGCTCATCACGAGAAGCCGGACCCAGAACTGCATCCTTACCGCTTGCGCATGGCGCCACAATGATGCCACTATGACGCCATGGACCTCACCCCCTATGTCGAGACCCTCCGCCGCGAGCTCGCGGTGGCCGCCGAGGCAGGCGGCGACGACGCCCGCGAGCTGGCGGAGAGGCTCACCGCCCCCCTGGAGTCGGCGGCCCGGCTGACGATGCTCAACGTGCTCTCGGCCGCAGCGGACGAAATCACCCGCGAACTCGCCCCCGGCTCGGTCGACGTACGACTGCGCGGGCTCGATCCCGACTTCGTGGTGACACCCCCGCCCGCCGACAGCGGCGCCGCCACGGAGCCGGCCGGGTCCGTCGAACCGCCCAGGGCCCCGGCCGAGAGCGACGAGGGCGGCACCGCCCGCGTCAACCTGCGCCTGCCCGCCCACCTGAAGGCCCGCACCGAGGAGGCCGCGGCCCGCGAGGGCCTGTCGGTCAACGCGTGGCTGGTGCGCGCCGTGTCGGCCGCGGTGGACGCCGGCGGCACCCAGCCGCGTACGGCGGAGAAGGCCCGGACGGTCGGACAGAGCTTCACCGGCTGGGTGCGCTGACCGCGCCCAGCCCGCACCACTTCCACTCACACCACGTCCCACCAGCGGGGACGTCCTGCAGACCCATGAGGACGGGACAGCCATGCCTTCTTTCGAAACTCCCGAAGCGATCTCGGCCGGAGCGCATGTGGAAGCCGGCTCCATCCAGTTCACCGCGGGCGACCGCCTCGACACCGTCGTCGAGGTACGACCGCGGGACCCGAAGAAGGACCAGGACGTACGGACTGCCGATCAGACCGAAGTCACGTACGCGAGCGGCGTGCTGACCATCCGGACGCCCAAGCCCAATCTGTTCGGCCGCACCGGCGTCGTCGACGTGACGGTCGAACTGCCCACGGGCTCCCACGTCGACACGACCGGCGCCTGGGCCCAGGTGCTCGGCGAGGGCCGGCTCGGCGAGGTCCGCGTGAAGGTCTCCTCGGGTGACGTCCGCCTCGACACGACCGGGCCGCTGAAGCTGACCGCGTCGCACGGTTCGATCACCGTGGACCGGGTGGAGGGCACAGCCGAGATCACCACCAGCTCCGGCAGCCTTCGCGTCGGGTTCGTCGACGGCCCCGCCGTCCTCAAGAACTCGCACGGCACCACGACCGTCGGCGCCGCGGCCGGCGAGCTGCGGGTGAGCGGCGCCAACGGCGACATCGAGATCCGGCGCACCGAGGACTCGGTCACCGCCACCACCGCCCACGGCACCCTGCGGGTGGGGGAGGTCGCCCGGGGCACCGTGCAGTTGCAGACCTCGTACGGCGCCATCGAGGTCGGGGTCCGGGAGGGCACGGCTGCCTGGCTCGACGTCAGTTCGGGCTCCGGCCAGGTGCGCAACACGCTCACCACGTCCGAGTCCCCGGAGGGTGCCGAGGACACCGTCAAGGTCCACGCGCGCACCCGGCACGGCAACATCGACATCCGTCGCGCCAAGGTCTGAGCACACCACCGCCCCCGGCAGGCCCCCAGTCACCCCGCCCTTCGAACGGAGAGCACCATGCCCAGTTCTGTCATGCCCACATCCAATGGAACGTACGGTCCCCCGTCCCCGGACGCCGTCTCCACGCTCGGTCTGCGCAAGTCCTACGGCGGCAAGGTCGTCCTCGACGGCATCGACCTTCGCGTCCCGGCCGGGTCCGTGTTCGCGCTGCTCGGTCCGAACGGTGCAGGCAAGACCACCGCGGTGAAGATCCTCTCCACGCTCGTCACCGCCGACGGCGGGCAGGCTCAGGTCGCAGGCCACGATCTGTCCACATCAGCGGACGGGGTGCGTGCCGCGATCGGTGTCACCGGGCAGTTCTCCGCCGTGGACGGTCTGATCACCGGCGAGGAGAACATGCTCCTCATGGCGGACCTGCACCACCTGTCCAGGAGCGAGGGCCGGCGGGTCGCCGCCGGACTCCTGCGGCGCTTCGACCTGGTGGAGGCCTCGAAGAAGCCCGCCTCCACCTACTCCGGGGGTATGAAGCGCCGCCTGGACATCGCCATGACGCTGGTCGGCGGCCCGCGGATCATCTTCCTCGACGAGCCCACCACCGGCCTCGACCCCCGTGCCCGCCACAACATGTGGCAGATCATCCGCGAGCTCGTCACCGACGGAGTCACCGTCTTCCTCACCACCCAGTACCTCGAAGAAGCCGACCAGCTCGCCGACCGCATCGCGGTACTCGACAACGGCAAGATCGCCGCCCAGGGCACCGCCGAAGAACTCAAGCGGCTCATCCCCGGCGGACACGTCCGGCTCCGCTTCTCCGAACCGCACGCCTACCGGAGCGCCGCCTCCGCACTGGGCGACGTCACACAGGACGACCGGGCACTGACCCTGCAGATCCCCAACGACGGCAGCCAGCGCGAACTGCGCTCCATCCTCGACCGCCTGGACGCCGTCGGCATCGAGGCCGACGAACTGACCGTGCACACCCCCGACCTCGACGACGTCTTCTTCGCCCTGACCGGCTCCACCGTCCCCGCCCAGGCCACCCAGCCCAAGGAGAACGCCCGATGAGCAACCTCTCCCTCGCCGTCCGCGACTCCTCCACGATGCTGCGCCGCAACCTCCTGCACGCCCGGCGCTACCCCTCCCTCACCCTGAACCTGCTGCTCACCCCGGTCATGCTGTTGCTGCTGTTCGTCTACATCTTCGGCGACACCATGAGCGCGGGCATCGGCGGCAAAGACCGCTCCGCCTACATCGCTTACATCGTCCCCGGCATCCTGCTCATGACCATCGGCTCCACGGTCGTCGGCACCGCCGTGTCCGTCTCCACCGACATGAACGAGGGCATCATCGCCCGCTTCCGCACCATGGCCATCCACCGCAGCTCCGTACTCGTCGGACACGTCACCGGCAGCGTCCTGCAGTCGGTCATGAGCGTGGTCCTCGTCGGCGCCGTCGGCGTCGCCATCGGCTTCCGGTCCGCAGACGCAACCGCACTGGAGTGGCTGGCGGCGTTCGGTCTGCTCGTGCTCTTCGCCATGGCGCTCACCTGGATCGCGGTCGGCATGGGGCTGATCAGCCCGAACGCCGAGGCCGCCAGCAACAACGCGCTGCCGCTGATCCTGCTGCCGCTCCTCTCCAGCGCCTTCGTCCCCCTGGACGCCATGCCCGGCTGGTTCCAGCCGATCGCCGAGTACCAGCCCTTCACCCCCGCCATCGAGACCCTGCGCGGACTCCTCCTCGGCACCGAGATCGGCCACAACGGGTGGCTCGCCGTCGCCTGGTGCCTGGCGCTCGTGGTGCTCGGTTACTTCTGGTCGACCTCGAAGTTCAACCGCGACCCGAAGTAGCGGGAGGGCAGCTCGAAAGAGCCGCGGCCGGCAACTCGCCCGGCTGCAGGGCGGCGTACCCCGGAACGGTTCCGGGATACGCCGCCCCGTCGGCGTACCCCGGGCGCGGGAACCCCGTCAACGGCCGCCCGGCAACCGGACGCCATCCACCCGGACGCAGAGAAGCAGCCCCAGCAGGACGGCTCGTCACCCCGGACAGAAGCCCGGCGTGGGCCTGTCCCCGCATCCTGACGCAGGACGACCCGAACTTCCGCAGGCGCCCCGGGACCGTCCGTCCACGCTGTCCCTGCTGCGGACACGCGTGACACCGGCGTCACGCGGCCGGCGCCGGCGCGGGACCGCATGCGCGCCCGCGTCACGGTGACCGGTCTGCCGCCGGCCCCGTACAGCACGGATGCCGCGGAAAACACCTGCGTGGAGCCCGGCCGGGCGGACTTCGAGGACCAGGGGCCGTGCCTTCGACGTGCTGGACGCCCTGCGGGAGACGGATCCCGGTCCGATCGCCACCGGTGAGAGGGCGATGCCGACCCACCTGATGGACGGGCACGGCGAACTGGCCCCCTGCTTCTGCGCCTCGCACAACCGCAGCCGGACAAGGGTGTGACGCGCGCCCTCCCGCTCGCGATGGACCGCTCCGGCGGACCCCTGTGCCTGGAGCACCCCGGGGCCCACCGCGACGTGCGCCCGCCGTTCCCGAAGGCCGTGACACGCCTCGGCCAGGCCGGCCCCCAGATCCACGCCCTGCTGTCCGCCGCCCCTCGCGCCTCCCACCGCGGCCGACTGCTCACCCGGCCACGGTCCGGAGCGCCGCCGGCCCGGACCCGCAGCCCGGTGCGCCCGGTCATCCGGACACGCCTGGGAGCACTTACGGGGGTGGCCCCAGCCACCCCCGTAAGCGCCGACACGCTCAGCTCTGGGGACGGCTGCCGTGGTTCGCGCCGTTCTTGCGGCGGGCCCTCTTCTTACGACGTCGCTTCGAGGACATCGAGCCTCCTCATTCAATAGCTTTTACGGGCTATCCACCGGATTGTCGGCCCGGTGATCACAGAGCCCTTACCCACCCACTCCACGGCAAACACCCGACGAGGAAGCGAGTGAGTGGCGTACGTCACGGCGTGCGACAGCTCGTTCACTCCGCGCGTCGCCTCCTGCGCTCCGAACCGGATCGGCACTCCGACCTCCATGGACAGCCGCCGACCTGCTGTGATGTGATCCGTGCGGCGGAACGGCTCTGTCCGGTGCTGCTCACCGGGCGACCCCCGGGTATGCCGCGCACACGGGTGGACCGAACCCCGCACCATGTCTTACGCCGCTCGATCACCCGTGGGTCCCCGCATCGCCACGGCGAGCGCCCGGGTCCGTCCCCCCAGGCTCGAAAGTTCCGTACACATGCAGAAGACCAAGACCGCACTCTGGGAATTCCTCCAGGGGCTCGGCAAGACGTTCATGCTCCCGGTGGCTCTGCTCGCGTTCTGCGGCATCATGCTGGGCATCGGTTCCTCACTCTCCAGCGAGGCCGTCAGCGACAACCTCCCCTTCCTGAAGGCCGAGGGCTTCCACCTCGTCTTCACCTGGATGGCCAACACGGGCCTGGTCGCCTTCACCTTCCTGCCCGTCCTCTTCGCGATGGCGATTCCGCTCGGTCTCGCCCGCGAGGACAAGGGGGTGGCCGCGTTCTCGGGCTTCGTCGGCTTCGCCGCCATGAATCTCGCGGTGAACTTCTACCTCACCGCGAAGGGCGTCGACTTCGAGGACGAGGAAGCGATCAAGCACTACGGCACAGCCGATGTGCTCGGAGTGCAGTCGATCGATACGGGACTGCTCGGAGCCGTGGCTGTTGGCATCGTTGTCAGCCTTCTCCACCAGCGCTTTCGTACCCAGCGGATGCCCGACGCGCTGGCCTTCTTCGGCGGTCTGCGCTTCGTCCCGATCGTCTCCGCTCTCGTCCTCAGTGCCCTTGGCCTGCTCATCCCCCTGGTGTGGCCGGTCTTCAACGGCTGGATCACCGCCGTCGGCCGCGGAATCGGGCACACCGGTGTCTTCGGACCGTTCTTCTTCGGCATGGGAGAGGTGCTGCTGCGACCGATCGGGCTGCACCACATCCTCGTCGCCATGTTCCGGTTCACCGACGTCGGCGGTTCGGGGACCGTGTGCGGGGACGACGTCTCCGGGGCCCTGAGCATGTTCTACGCGCACCTGGAGTGTGCGGGCGCGCCGAATGCCGCCGTCACGGACGCGACGCACTTCCTCTCCCAGGGCAAGATGGCGGCCTATCTGGGCGGCCTCCCGGGTGCGGCCCTCGCGATGTACCACTGCGCGAAGAAGAAGATGCGCCCGGAGATCAAGGCCCTGCTGGTGTCCGGCGTGGTGGCCTGTGTCGTCGGCGGTATAACGGAGCCGCTGGAGTTCCTGTTCCTGTTCGTCGCACCGTGGCTCTACGCCGTTCACGCGGTCCTGGTGGGCCTCGGCTTCCTCACCGCGGCCGTGCTCGGGGTCTTCATCGGGAACACCGACGGCAACGTCATCGACTGGCTGGTCTTCGGCGTCCTGCAGGGTTCGACGACCAAGTGGTACCTGGTGCCGGTGATCGCGGCTGTGTGGTTCGCCGTGTACTACTTCCTGTTCCGCTGGGCGATCACTCGCTTCGACCTCCGGACTCCCGGCCGTGAGGAGGACCCGGAGCCGGACGACGAGGGCGGTGACCACGGTGAGGACGCCACTCCCGGCCGGGCGGAGAAGCCTGCGCGTGAGCTGGTGGCGGGGAAGTACGACGCCGTCGCCATCCTCGACGCGATCGGCGGTGCCGGCAACATCCGGTCCCTCGACAACTGCATCACTCGTCTGCGCATGACGGTGCAGGACGCCGGACAGGTCGACGAGGTACGGCTGAAGAAGCTCGGCGCCGTAGGCGTGGTCAAGCTCGACAGCCACAACGTGCAGGTCGTCATCGGGCCGCAGGTGCAGTCGGTGAAGGACGCAATCGCCGCCATGCTCCCGGTGGGCTGAGATGACTCCCCCTCACTCCGCCTCCTCCGGCCGGCCCCGTGGAGCCGCGCAGGACCCGTACGGCTTCGGCATCCCGGTGGACCGGCACGGCACCTGGTGCACGCAGTGGGACTACGTCGAGGACCGCTTCGGCGTGCCCGGTCTGCTGCCCTTCACGATTTCCGACATGGATTTCGAGACCGCGCCGGAGGTCCTGGCCGCCCTCCGCGGCCGTCTGGACCACGGCGTGCTCGGTTACTCGCGGTGGCGACAGGACGACTTCCTCTCCGCGATCGTCCACTGGTACGCGACGCGGCACGCGACGGCCCTCGACCCCGAACAGATCGTCTACGCCCCCTCCGTCGTCTACCAGTTGTCGCAGCTGCTCCGGCTGTGGTCGCGCCCCGGTGACGGTGTGGTCTCCCATACCCCCATGTACGACGCGTTCCCGAAGACCGTGGCGGCACACGGGCGGCGGCTCCGCGAGTGCCCGCTCGACGACTGGGCGGAGCTGGAACGGCTCCTGGCGCTGCCCGACACGGCGGTGCTGTTGCTGTGCTCGCCGCACAACCCGACGGGGAGGGTCTGGTCCGCGGACGACCTGGACCGGATGGCGAGGCTGTGCGCACGGCACGGCGTGGCCGTCATCAGCGACGAGATCCACTCCGACCTGGCGCACGCCCCGCATGTGCACCGCCCGTGGGCCGGACTCTGCGGCGAGGGGAGGTGGGCCGTGATCACCTCGGCATCCAAGTCGTTCAACATACCGGCTCTGACCGGGAGTTACGGGATCATCGGTGATCCCGAGTCGCGCGCCGCCTACCTGCGTCAGCTCAAGGAGGCGGACGGTCTCTCCTCCCCCGCGGTGCTGTCGCTCGTCGGGCACATCGCCGCGTACAGGGAAGGGGCGTCCTGGCTGGACTCCTTGCGCGCGTACCTCGCGGCCAACCTCGCGATGGTCGCGGACCGCCTCCACAAGGAGTTCCCGCAGCTCGGATGGGCGCCCCCACAGGCGGGGTACCTCGCCTGGATCGACCTGCGGGAGCTCGGCGTCGACGACGGCACGCTGCAGCGCGAACTCGTCGAGGTGGAGAAGGTGGCCATCATGCCGGGGGCGGCTTACGGCTCTCCGGGGTGGGTGCGGCTCAACGTGGGATGCCCCCGGTCCAAGGCGGAAGCGGGGGTCGATGCACTGGTGCGCGCGCTGCTCCGGCTCGCATGAGCGGAGCAGGCGGGCAGGCCCTGCCCCCTGCGGGCCTGCCCGTGCGGCGGGCTGGGCGGGCCGCACGTCCGCGTGCTCGCCGCGCGGACGGACAGGAGCCGGGCGGCGCGCCGCCCTCTTCTTCGCGCGCGCACCGTCGGTGCGCTTCTTCGTCGACGGAACGCCGCACTCGGACACCCCTGGTCCGGTGAGCCGCACGGCCGGCGACTCGCGGGGCACCGATCCCTGGAGCAGCGCGCGGGCCGGGCGGTGCGCGGCGGCGGCCCTCGGCCGCCCGGGCCGGACGGTCAGCCGAGGACGAACGGCAGTTCGGCAGCCAGTTCGCCCAGACCGGCCTTCTCCACGTCCGTGGGGGACGCCGCCCGGTTCCGATGGGCAGAGCCTCCTTGCCGGGGAGTGGTGCGGGAAAGGCGGCCCCGCGGAACGAGGAGAGGCACATGCGCATCCGTGCACCGTGGTGCGGCCGACACCGGCCCCACCGCTGTCGGCCGCACGGTGCCGGTCTGCGTGGCCTGCCTGTGCCGTGAGGCCGCCCCTGAGGTGATCGGGCGGACCGGGAAGCGGTTGTGGAGCAGAGGACCGCACCTGTCCTCCACCGGTGGAAGTGTGGGCCCTCGGCGTCGACCGGACCCGCGGAAACACGATCACCGTGGGTGACACGACCTCGTCCGGCGCCCTCTTCCGAGTCGACCGAAAGCCAGGAGTCATCATGTCCGTCACCACCACGACCCACCTGAACCTGCGTGGCGATGCCCGCGCAGCGCTCGACTTCTACCACTGCGTCTTCGGCGGCAACGTGGTTGCCGTCACCTACAAGGACGCGGGCAACGTGCAGAATCCGGATGAGGCGGACTGGGTGATGTGGGGTCAGGTCGTCGCGGACAACGGCTTCCGCGTCATGGCCTGCGACGTGCCCTCCCGGATGCCGTGGAACCCCGGCGAGAACGCCGTCTTCGTCTCCGTTCGCGGTGACGACGTGGACGAGGTGACCGCTCTGTGGTCCGAGCTGTCCGTGGGCGCGACCGTGGTGCAACCGCTGGAGCCCGCGCGGTGGGCGCCGCTCTACGGCATGCTCAAGGACCGCTTCGGCGTCGTCTGGGTCCTGGACGTGGCGGTGCCGTACGACGGCTGACGTAGCGGGGTGGCTGTGCCGGACCGCCCCGGGCACCTGCCCGGGGCGAGGCGCCGGGGGGCGGCCGCCTGCCCGTGCGGGTCCACCGGGCCCGCACGTCTCGCCGCACCGGTGAGGAGCCGGATTCGATTTCTCGCTTCTGTCCGGTCTGAAACGTGTGGGGGCGGGTAGACGGGGCGATGTGCCGGCTGCGTGGTGCGGCTGAGTGGACGGGGGATGTGCGATGGAACGGCTGACGACGGACTGCGGGACGGAACGGGACAGGCGGGTTTCCGGCCCGGGTGTTCTGACGGACAGCGCTGCTTACGACATGACGTCGGGTGAGATCGCCCGCGCTCGCGGCTTCGTACGGCAGTTCCTGTCCGATGCTCGGTCCACGCACGGTCTGGAGGTGCCTTCGCGGACCCTGGACATCGCGCAACTGGTGGTGAGCGAGCTGGCCACGAACGTCTGCAAGTACGCCCCGGGCCCCTGTCTGCTGGATCTCGAAGTGGACGGTGACATGCTGGGCATCACCATGTGGGACTCGGGCTCCGTGCTCCCCGCCGCCCTGCAGGCCGACCCCACTCGCGCCGGGCAGCACGGCCTGGAGATCGTTCTCGCGGTCTGCCAGAGCTTCGAGGTACGACGTGAGCCTGTGGGAAAACGCGTCCGCGTGCAGATCTCGCTGCTCGAAGGCCCTCACGGGGATCCGGCCGGCCCCACTCCCTGGTGATGCCCTCGTGACTCGTCCGCCGCGGAGCGGAGATGTGAGCACCCCGTGAAGGAAGTGCTCCCCTACACGTGCATACTGCAGGGATGTCCACACACGACGATCACAAAAAATCCACCCAGCCCGAGGTCTCGGTCCGCCCCGTGATCGTGGACCGGTACCCGATCGAGGGTGCCTGGGTCGTCGTCGCGGCCGGTGAGCTCGACATGGATACGGTGCCCGTGCTTCAGGGAGCTCTGGAAGCGGGTGCCGCTTCGCATCCTTCGGTGATCCTGGACGCCGGTGCGATCACCTTCGCGGACTCCACCGCCCTGACCCTCCTCCTGCGCATGCACCAGGCCACCGCGTTCAGGATCGCGGCCCCGGGCCCGGCTCTCCTGCAGCTGATGCGGATCACGGGCGCCGACCGGGTCCTGACCGTCAGACCGACCGTGGAAGAAGCACGCACGGCTTGACACGGCAGAGATCCTGTCCGCGTCCCCGGCCGGGGACGCGGACAGGATCTCTGCCGTGGTGCACCCATGACGGCGCAATGGCAGTCCGTGGGAGGCGCCCACGCGGTACGGCACGGCCGCACCCCCCTTCGGGTGTGCCGCCGTGCCGTGGTGCCGCAGGTGCTCAGTAGGCGGAGTCGACGTTGTCGATGGAGCCGTACTTGTCGGCGGCGTAGTTGGCCGCCGCAGCGATGTTGGCGACCGGGTCGGTCAGGTCCTGCGGGGTGCCGGAGACGTGGTAGGCGTCGAACGTCGGCTGGATCACCTGCAGGAGGCCCTTGGAGGGCGTGCCGTTCTGCGCGTTGACGTCCCAGCCGTTGGCCGCCTCGGGGTCGCCGCCGGACTCACGCATGATGTTGCGGTGCAGACCCTCGTAGGTGCCCGGGATTCCCTTGGTATCCATGACCTCGAGGGCCTCTCGGATCCAGCCGTCCAGGTTGTCCGGGTCGGCCGCCGCCTTGTCGGCCTTCTCCGCGAGGGCGTCCGCCTGCGCGGAGACTCCGGCTGCCGGGACTCCGGCCGTCACCGAGGCGCTGTGCGAGGCCGGCTCGGCGGCCTGCGCGGGGGACGGCGCGAGAGCCAGGGCCGCTGCTGCGGCTCCGACGGCGCACAATCCGGAAACCGCGAAGCTGTGGATCCGGGCGGCACGGGCCGCGGAGGTCGTGGACCGGGTGGACGTACGGATAAAACACTCTCCTCGCGCTGGTGTCAGGGACGCCACGGGGGCCGGCTGCGGACGGGGGCGCGTGAGGGCGGAACACGGCGCCCGACCGGTCCGGAGCCCCAGCTCCCGTGGGCTCCGGCCATGGTGAGCGGCACGCCGGGACGAGGGCAACGACCGGCATTACTACACGCCTACGCAGGAAGCCGCCGAGAGACCGAACGGTGCGCTCCACCACCGCGAGCTCCCGTGCCGCCCCCTACTGCCGCGCCTCGTATGTGATCTGCGGCCTATGGGCCGGCTCACAGTCGCATGCCGGCTCCGGCCCGGTCCGCAGCCGTCCGCGGGAGGGTGCGGGACCACGCCCGACGTGACCGGACCGATCGTCACCGGCACGGTCAGCACGTCAAGCACGTACCGCCGCCTGACAGCGGGTACACCGAGGCGCCCGGGCACGTCTCTCCCATGCCCGGGCCGGGGACGCGGTCCGGTCTTCCGGTCACTGCTCGCCGACGGAGCGGACCGTGACCTTGTCTCCGCTGCGGGCCACCTGGACGGCGTGGACCCCGCCCGAAGCGGTACGGGCGGACCGCAGATCCTCGCTCACCTGCACCGTGCACGGATGCACGCCGGCCAGCCGGCCGACATGGTCCTTCACTGCGATGACCTCCAGGTGGTCCCTGCCCCTGGAGCCGGGCGGCAGGCCCACGGCCCTCGCGACGGTGCCCCTGAGCCAGTCCACTTCGTCGACCTCCTCGGCGAGGAGTTCCGTCGTCCCCCCGACGTCCCTGCCCAAGCCCACTCCTGGGACGACACGGCGCCGGACGAGGAAATCCCGGCGCTCGGCCGGCGAGGCGGAGGAGAGCGGGCCGACAGGCAGCAGGACGTTGATCATCCGCAGTTCGGCAACGACCCGCCCGCCCACACACAGCTGGACGTCGATCGCCGACATGGGCCACGGGCTCGCCCCCTGGGGTACGAAGCCGTCGAACCGGGCCTCGATCTCGGCCTCACCGGCCTCCGGCGGCGCCTCGAACAGCTCGAGCCGTTCCACCTTGACGGGGTAGCCGACCACGCCCCGGCCGACCTCGCGGGACCACCGCCACGGACTGTGGGACGGGATCACATGGAGGAGCGTGTCCATGAGTCCCTGGTTGAGGCAGCCCTTCGGCACCGTGCCACGGGTGAGGTCTGCCACTCCGGAGGAGCCGGCCGCCCCGATGGCCAACGACGTCAGGTACTGGAACGCGGGTCCGTGGAACAGCTCGGCCGAAGCGTACGGGTCCGGCTGCGCCACGGCGTCCGGCAGCGGGGCGAAGCGCTCGGGGCGGCCGGGCCGGTCACCCACCAGCACGGTGCCACTGGCTGCCACCTCGAACCGGGACAGCGAGGGCGTCGTCGCCTCACGCCACGTCAGCAGCTTCACTTCCAGCCCTGCCTCGGTGGACGCCACCTCCGTCCTCAGCCGGACCGGTCCGGCGAGCGGAATCCAGTGCCGGAGGTCGACGTCGCGCACGGCGGCCACCTGGCTGCCGGTGTGGTCCGCCGCGGCCTGGGCGAGTTGGTCGACGACCGACATCATGGGCAGCGCGGGGACCGTGAACGTCGGGCAGTGGTCACCCGTCCAGGTGTCGACGGCGGGATCGAGCGTCTTCTCCGCCACGCCGGAGAGAACGTCTCCGGACACGACGCGGACACCGAGTCCGCGGACGTGGTAGAGGCAGGTGTCATCGCCCCAGAGACGGGCTTCGGCAACCGCGTAGGGCCCACGCGTGTCCTCCGCGGCCTCCAGGATCTCCAGATCGATCCTGATGAGGCGATGGTGCGGGGTGATCTGGCCCCGGTACTTCCAGGTGATCTCGTGGCCGGGCATGACGGGCTCGAACGCGGGACGGGGAACCCCTGCGGTGAGGCCTCGCTCGATCAGGTAGAACCGGACCAGCTGGCACATGGCCTCGATGCCGAGTGAACCCGGCTGCACCGGGTCCTGGAAGAAGTGGGCCTTGAAGAACCACTCTCCCGCGTCGACGTCCTTCTCCGACCGGAGCCGCCCCAGCCCCGCGCTGCCGCCGTCCGGCCAGTAACCGGTGATCCTGTCGATCATCAGCAGCATCGGACCGGGCAGGGCGGCCGCGCCGGCGAAGTACCGGGCAGGCCTCGTCGTCAGGTCGACCACGCGCTCACCGGGTGCCTCCAGCGCGGCCCTGTCCCTCTCCGGGACGGGAAGCCCGGCCTGATGCTCGAAGGCCGAGGGCGGAAAGAACCCGAAGACCGTGGAGAGGGCGAAGACCTCTTCACCGTCGGCCGAGCACCTGACCGAGAACGACACGATGATCATCTCACCGGTCCGCGAGACCGAGGTCAGTTCGGCCTCGGTACGCACGGTCCGGGTGGCCGGCGTGATCTCGCCGGTGACCGTCCCGCTCCCGTCGAGGTTGCGGAAGAGCAGATCGACGCCGGTGGCCGAGGGGCAGCCCGCGTGGACGGCCAGCCACCCGCACGGTTGCAGGGCGATCTCCATGAGCACGGCGAACGGCATGGTCCGGTCACCGTTCTGCTCGAAGTACCAGACCTGGCCGGGTACGTCGTACTCGGCGACCACCCGGCTGCCCTGGCGCATGGCGCGCTGCGGACCGTCCACGGAGACGATGCGGGTCATGAAGTGGTACGGCGGTCCGGGCAGCCGTGCGATCCTGCGCGTGCCGTCGAATTCCTGCGCCTGGACGCCGAACGCCGCACTCGGCTTCCCCCACGCACACGCCAGCAACGACGGGTAGTCGAACACGAAACCGTCGGACTGCGTCACCGGCTCGGACTCGCTGTGGCCGATGAGCCCGCCGAGACGGGCGAGCGGCACCGGGCTCCCGCTGGTCTGCTCCGTGCGTCCGCCGAGCTGCCGCCAGTGCTCCAGGGGCCAGTCCGGCACCAGCCGGAGTGTGGCTTCCTGACCGTGGAAGGCCTTGACCCCGTCGACGGTGCCCAGGATGTCGGCGTACAGCGTCGGCTCGGGGCCGGCCGAGACGCCGCGCACGAACACCTCGTACACGATCCGCCGGCTGTCGGGGGTGACCTGTCCACGGCACCGGGCGGTGCAGGGCTGCCCGGCGGCCGGCTCGAAACGCCACCCGTCCCTGGCCACGGTGAAGCCCAGAGCGGCCAGGTGGAAGGCCATCGCCTGCAGACCGGCCTGGAGCATCAGTGTCCCGGGCATGCACGGGTCGTTCCTGAAGTGCCCCTCGAAGAACCAGTCGTCCGGTGAGACAGGCGTCTCCGCGCGGAGGTAACCGCGGCCCCACGGTCCTCCGGCCGGGTCGAACTCGGTGACCTCGTGCAGGAGCAGCAGCCGGCCGCCGTCCGGGCGGGGAGAGCGTACGTGTGACCGGGTGATGTCCCAGCCGGGACCGAAACAGTCCGCCGGCCGGCCGGCCGCGAAGGCCAGGACCTGTTCAGCGGTGAAGGCCGGCCGGGGGCAGTGCACGGCCGGGGCGTCGTGCGGGACGTCGGCGGCCGGTGAGCAGGAGGCGGGGTCCCAGCGCACACCGTCCGTGTCGTCGAGTTCGGCCTTCGTGAAGAAGCCCGCCTGCCCGTCCCGGACACTCAGCCGGAGTTCGCCGCCGACGTAGCAGTCGTAGTGGAAGAAGAACAGGCGGATGCCGTCGTGCCGGGCGTGCCTGTCGATGTGGATCTCGTACCGCAGCGTCTCCCCCGCCCTGGGCGGACTGCCGTGATAGGTCAGTTCGCAGCCGAGCAGCCGGTAGACCCGTTCGCCCCGGTTGAGCAGATCGATCCCGAGCCAGCTGATCAGCAGCAGGTCCGCCTGACCCGCCTCGATCATGAGGCCGGCCGGCATGCGCCCGGCCGGGTCGAGGTACCAGCTGTCGAGGCGGACGTCGGTCTCGGTCCGGATCGTGCCGGTGGCGTGTTCCTCACCGAGTTCGGCCAGGGCGGCGGGGACGGCGTCGATGCCGGTGACCCGGTCGGCGAGCAGCATCGGCGGCCCGGGCATCCTGGTCTGCAGCTCGTACGCGTCCTGCGCGGCGAACCTGGGCCCGAGCAGGGCGGAGACCGGATGAGAGGCGAGGTGTTCCAGCTGCGACCGGTCGAACACCGTCACCGGCGCGGGACCGGACCGCCCGGCCCCGGCGGTGACGGGAGCGGGCGGAACGGCCGGATGCGCGTCCGGACCGGACGGGGCCGGCGGGGCGGCCCCGTCCGCCGCCCGTGCGAGCGCGGTGGCGAGTGCGGCCCTGGCCCCCAGGAACCTCTGGTGCAGGTGCAGCTGGTGGGCGAGGACTTCCTGGTGCAGCGCGATCACACGGCTGGTCTGCCGCACGATCAGCGTGCGCATGTCCGTCGCCTGCGGTTCGGCGGCGGGAGGAGGGCCGGTGACGGCGGGCTCGGTGGTCCGGCAGTCCGGGACCGGCGCCAGCAGGGGGGCCCTGGGCATGATCACGGCGGATGGTTCGAGTGACGGCAATGTGATCTCCCCGTGGGCGGGAACTGTGAAGGTGGGGACGCCGTCGGCCTGGGGCGCCGCGGCAGCTCGAAGTCGCTCGAGGAGTGCCTCGGCACGGACGGGTACGCCGGCGGCGGCGAGCTCCGCCACGGCCAGGTACAGCTGGCGCAGCCCCCTGTCCTGGGCGTCGAGCGCGACCGCCACATGCTCGCGGCCGTCCAGGATCCGCTTGATCCATCCCGTGCACAGGCCGCGTGGCCCGTGCTCGACGAATACACGTACTCCGTCGGCCCACGCCCGCTCGACCGTGCCCGCGAAGTCGATCGTCCCCATGCCCTGCGCCGTGACGGCGTCGGCAGCACGCCCGGCCGTCGGGGCGTACCAGTGCGTGGTCGCCCCGCTGTAGAACCGCACGCCCGGCACGGCGCTGGTGGGCCGGTGGTGCAGATCCCACCACCGGTCGCGGATCCCGGACAGCTCGGGGGCGTGGGCGGCCAGGTCGTAGTCGACCGGAATCGCGTGAGCGGCCCCCAGCCGCGCGATGACGGCGGCGCACGCCCGCGCCTCGCCGCCGACCACACACACGCCGGGGGCGTTGATCGCCATGAGATGGACCGCGCGTTCGTCCGCCAGTTCCCTGCGGACCCGGTCGAGGGGTGCTGTGACCAGGTAACTCGACCACCGGTCCCCCTCCACGCCGAGTTCTTTCCAGACGCGGCGCACACCCCGCAGCTCGCCGGTGAGTTCGCTGGTGAACAGGCCGCTCTCCCGGGTGTCCCGGTGCAGGGCCTCCGCGTCCCGCCAGGCTCCGAGGGTGACCAGGGCCGCCGACTCCCCGGAGGAGTAGCCGATGGCGGCGTCCGGTCGCAGCCCGAGAAGGCCCCGGGTCAGTTCGACGTGGAGCGCGGCCAGCTGGGCGGCCCCCCAGATCTGGTCGAGCACCGGCTGCGCGCCCCCGGCGGCCGGCCGCTGGACGGCCTTCCCGTGGGTGGCCGCGACCGCGTCGCCGAGTGCGGGCAGGGCCAACTGCACCTCGCGTCCCATGCCCGGGTACGCAGCCGACCCGTTGGTGAAGACGAAGGCGACCTCGCCGTCCACCGGCGCTGCGCGGTACACCACTCCGGGCTGTCCGGCCCCGCCCTCGGCCAGCCGACGGCGGACGGCGTCCGGATGCGTCCGCGGGTCGCCGTCGGACACGAAGGCCAGCCTGGCGGGTCCTTCGCGGGACTCGACCCCCGACTCCATCGCGGCCAGGACTTCCCGACGGTCACGTCCGGAGTACACGTGCAGGCGTGGCGCCGGGCCGGGCGCCCAGGGTCCGGGGTCGGCGGCCCGTAGCTGCATCCGCAGCGGAGGTGCCCCCAGTGCTGATACCACCACGTGCGCGGTGCGCAGCCCCGGAACGGCGGCGGCCGGGCCTCCTGGTTGCGGCACCGCGCGGTGCCGCAGGGCGGTCACCGCGGTCGCCACCGACAGCAGCCCGTGGGCCGCGTGAGCCCTGCCGAACAGTCCGGCCGGGTCGAAGACGGCGTCCGCGCCGTCTCCGATGACCACGTCCGGCTCACCGGTGGCTTCGTCGTCCAGAAGGGCGAAGACGGTGTCGCCGTCCCGGCGGGCGTCGGCGAGACGTTTGAGGACGACCGCGACGGCGCCGTCCCCGGTGGTGGTCTCCCGCCCCAGCTCGTGCAGGGCGGCCGTGTGGACCGGTTCGCAGGAAAGATCGACGGCGCCGACGAGCGCGGCGTCGGCTTCCCCGGCTCGGATCGCGCGGGCCGCGAGGTCCAGCGCGACCGGGCCGGAGGCCTCCTCGGCCGAAACGGTGTAGCCGGGTCCCCCCAGGTCGAGCTGGGTGTTGATCCGGTTGGCCACGAGGTTGGGCAGGGTGCCCACGACCCGGCCCGCTTCCATGGGTGCGCAGAAGGCGTCCTGGACACGTGCGGCCTGCCCCGCACCGGTGGGTTTCCCGGCCGCTTCCAGCCAGGACGGGGACCGCCAGCGTGCGGTGGCACGGGCGTTCTGCGTGTCCACGCCGGACCCGACGACGACCATGGTCCGGTCTCGCGGCAGGGTGATGTCACGCGCTGCTTCGCGTGCGGCTTCGAGCATCAGGACCTGCTGGGGCAGCGTCTGTCCGATCGTCACCGGCGGGAAGCAGAGGCCCGGCAGGGCCACGTCGATCCCCACCGCGGGGCCGCTCCGGCTGCCGTCGAGTACCGCGCGGCGAAAGTCCTCGGTGCCTGCTCCTCCACCGGCCCGGGCGGCCACCGCCACGATTGCCAGCGGCGCGCTCGGCGGGCGTGGCGGGCGCGGCGCTCCGGAGACCGCTGCCGTGGTCCTGCCCGTACCGTCCCAGGCATCGACGATCAGATGGGCGTTGGTGCCCCCGAATCCGAAGGCGCTGACCGCCGCCCGGCGGAGACCCGGCCACTGCTCGGACTCACTCAGCACCCGCAGCCGGGTGCCGTGCAGTTCGGTCAGCGGTTCCTCGGCGGCGAGTGTGGCAGGACGGATGCCCGTCCGCATCGCGCCGAGCACCTTGAGCAGTCCTCCCACTCCGGCCGAGGCCAGCAGGTGTCCGACGTTGGACTTCACAGAGCCGATGGGCACATCGGTGCTGTCCTCGAAGATCCGGGCCATGCTGCGGACCTCCTCCACGTCCCCGACGGGGGTTCCCGTCGCGTGGCACTCCACGAGCGAGACGCTCCGCGGGGCGACGCCCGCCATGCGGTACGCCAGTCGCATCGCCCGCTCCTGCCCCTCCTGGGCAGGGCTGAGGAGCCCTCTGCCGCGCCCGTCGTTGGACAGCCCGATGCCCCGGACGACCCCCAGGACGGGCGCACCCTGCGCGACGGCGTCACGCAGGCGCATCAACGCGACGAACCCGGCGCCCTCGCCGGGGAGGAGCCCGTCGGCGTCCCGGTGGAAGGGACGGCTACGACCGGTACGGCTCACTGCGGACAGACCGCAGAACCCCACGTGCAGGAACAGGTTGTCGGCCCGGTTGACCGCTCCCGCCACCATGACGTCCGCCGTCCCGTCGTGCAGGCGGTCGCAGGCCAGTTTGACCGCGTACAGGGACGAGGCGCAGGCGGCGTCCAGCGCGAACGCCCCGGCGCCCAGCCCGAGCGCCCTGGCCGCGAAGTGCGCCGGGAGCCCCGAGGAGAAGCGGTTACGTGCGTCGGGCCTGTGCGGTGCGGCCGCCAGCAGGGAGGGCGCGCCCTCGGACAGCCACACGTGCTCGGCGAAGGCCATTCCCGTGCTCGTGGGGTAGGACAGGTTTCCCAGCACCAGACCGGCACGGGGCGACGGCCCCTCCTGTCCGGCCTCCCGCAGCGCCTGCCGCGCGCCGTACAGCACCCAGTGGAACAACTGGTCCAGGCCGAGGATCTCCTCAGGGGTGACGTGGAACCCGGTCGGATCGAACACCCCACCGAAGTCGCGGACGTAGCCGCCGACGTCGTTCCACGTGCGGTCGAGGTGATCGCCGGCGGTCCCCATGGCCCATCGGTGCGGCAGTCGCCATCGGCCGTCCGGGACCGGTGTCAGGCTGCACCTGCGTGCGGCGACGTTGTCCCAGAAGGCATCGGGGTCGAGCGCGTCGGGCAGGACACATCCCCGCCCGACGATGGCGATCGGGTCGAAGCCCATACCGGTCTCATTTCACGAACACGGACGAATCCGAGTGACACGGGCTCAGAAAGGGCGTCGCACGAGTTCCACGCCGAGCAGCTCCACCCTGGGGGAGCCGTCCGGGTCGACGAGTGCCACATCGCAGCGTCCTCCCGTGTCATGCACCTTCCGGGCCCGCACCACGCACCGCACGACGCCCTGGACGGGGCCGCTCCGGTGCACCCTGCACTCCGCGACCGCCATCGGCAGGGTGGCGTACCCCAGCGCGCCGCCCGCCCACAGCACGGCGAGTTGCAGAGCACCGTCCGTGGCGGCCACGTCGAGCTGCCAGTGCTCTCCACCCCAGCCGAGTTCGGTCAGGCCGGTCACCGTCGCCTCGGCTCCGTCCGCGCCGATCCCCTCGACGGATCGGAGGGATTGGAACCGTGGGCCGTGGAACAGCACCCGGCCGTCGTAGATCTCGGTGTGCTGCGGTGCGGCAAGGCCCTGCGGGGTGTCCCAGCTCTCCGATCGCAACGGGCTCGCCTCGAAGTCCATCCGGATCCGGAGGTGCGGCGTGCTCTCCTCCCCCAGGATCTCGGCCTCCAGGGCCGAGGGAGAGCCGGTCGCAGCCGTACGAGCGCTCACCGTGAGGCGATGGCCCGCGCCGTCCAGATGCGGCAGGGTCACTTTGCTGAAGACGCGGAGATCCCGCAGCACCAGGTGGCCCGCGTCCGGCCGCCAGGCCGCGGCGGCACCGGCGAACCGGTCCAGGGCCAGCGCCAACGGCAGGACGGGTACACCCGCGACGTCGTGGTCGGCGAGGTAGGGATGCGTGTGCGCGTCGATGCGCAGCTGCGCCGCGGCCGGATCGGTGACGGCTGCCGCGGAGCCCGGACCGGCCCCGGCCGCGATGACCACCCTGGTGTCGGCTCCGCCGTTGCTCAGCTCGGTGGTGAAGGCTGCGGCACCCGGCCCGCCGGGGATGAGCGGGACACCGGACCGGCCGAAGTGCGCGGCCAGCGCGGGGGTGACCATCCCTCCGTCCCACGGGCCCCAGGCGATGGACCGTACGAGGCAGTCGGGCCGCCGGGTGCGCTCGGCGCAGGCCACGTGGTTGAGCACCTCGTTGGCCATGGCGTAGTCGCTCTGCCCGGCGTTGCCGAAGACTGCGGCGATCGAGGAGAACAGGACGATCGTGTCGAGCGGATCGCCCTCGGTGGCCGCGAGCAGCGCGCGCATGCCGTCCACCTTGGTGGTCATGACCTGGTCGAACTGTTCGTCGGTCTTGTCGGCGATCAGCTTGTCCGCCAGCACTCCGGCACCGTGCACGATTCCGGTGACCGGCCCCCACTCGCGGCGTACCTCCTCCAGTACGCCGCGCAGTGCCGCGCCGTCCCGGACGTCCACGGGCACGTACCGGACCCCGGAACCGGCGCTCTCGAGAGCCGCCACGGTGGACCGGACCTCCCGGGCCGCCAGGATCCTTCGCGCCTCGGCTCCGACCTCGGCCAAAAGGGCCCCTCCGGAGCGTTCGGCGAGGGTCCGGGTGAGCGCGGCCTCGTCGGCCGCCGCCGCCAGCTCCCGCGGTTCGTCGGTGAGCTCGGTACGGCCGAGCAGCACGATGCGGGGGCGGTGGGCCCTGGCGAGGTCCAGCAGGGCGGCCGCTGTCACCCCGCGGGCTCCGCCGGTGGCCACGATGACCGACTCCGGGCCGATGTTCGCGGCCGGCCCGGGCTCCGCCTGCGCCGGCACCGCGGCCAGGGTGGTGCGGGTACCGTCCGCGCGCAGGCCGACCTCCGCCACCGGTCCGCCGTCCAGCAGTTCCGCGACGATCGCTTCGGCTACGGCGTCCGCGTCACGCCCTGCGCGCTCGCAGTCGATCGCCTTGACCGTGGCCAGGGGCCACTCCTTGGCCACGGTCCTCGCCAACGCGGCGATACCTCCGAGCCAGGCCCGCTCGGGCAGACTTCCGCTGAGTCCGAAGTCTCCGCCGGTGTCCTGTACGGCTACGAACACCCCGCCCTCGGCGGTGAAGCGCGACGCGACGGACCTCGCCGCTTCGAAGACGTCCCGCTGCGCGGCCAGCGCGGCCTCGGCAGAGGCGACCGGAACGAGGCCGCCGAGGTGTACGACCGCCCGCGAGTCCGAGGGGACGCCGGCTACGGCGGTGGCCCGGAGACCGCGGCCGGTCAGTTTGGCCGCCACCCTCTCCGCGATTCCGAGACCGTCCCCGGTCACGGCGATCGGCTCGTCCCCGAGACCGGCCAGGGCCAGCCCGGGTGCGGGTGCGCCGACCGTACGGACGGCGAGCCGGCTGAGTCGTACCGGCCCGGCGGGCTCGTGCCGGGGGGCGGGGATGTCCCTGCCGGCCCGGGGTCCGTCGGCGGGGGCGGTGGCGGCAGGACCCGTGGCGGCGGCCGGCTCCGTGATGTCGGCCGTCCCCGTGGTGGCCGTCTCCGTGGTGGCCGTGAACGCTTCGATGATCTGCCGCAGCGTGCGGAGCTTCAAGAGTTCTCCGACCTCCCTGTCCGCGTGGCCACCCGCCTGCTCCCGCACGGCGGACAGAATCTCCACCCGCTTGATCGAGTCCACCCCGAGATCCGACTCGAGCTCCATGTCCACGTTCAGCATCTCGACCGGGTACCCCGTCCGTTCCGCCACCACGGACAGCAGCAACTCCTCGAAGCCCTCTGCGGGCATGCTCTGGGGAGCGGGGGCCGGCGGTGGTTCCCGGAGCGTGCCGGGGCCGGTGTGCGCGGCGTACGGCGCGGAAGGCGCGGCGGCTGCGGGTGCGGCGGCGGGCGGAGTCACGGGCTCGGTGGCGACTGCGAAAGGTGCGGCGGCCACGGGCTCGGTGGGCAGGGCCGCCTGTGCGACCGGCATGCCGGGTGGCGCGGCCGGCGCCGGGGTACCGGTGCTTCCGCCGCCCTGCGCTCCCAGCATCGCGGCGAAGGTCGTCTCCGTCATCTGCAGGAAGGCCAGGTGACTGTCGATCAGCATGCGCTGGCAGGCCTCATGGGCCTGTGCTGTGTAGCGCTGCACATTGTCGATCACGGTGAACCAGCCGGCGTCCTTACCTGTTGCGGCAGACGCAGGGGGCACGGGCGGTTCGGCCGGGGCGCCGGGCGCCGGTCCGGTGGCAGCGGGGAGAGCGGTCGCCTGGGCCGGAACCTGCGCAACGGGCTGGGGCACGTCGGGCCGGCGGGGCGGGTTCGGCGCGGGCCGCGCGTCGGCCCCGCCGGTGGGCGGGTAGACCCGGCCGTGGTTCTTGCCGTTGATCTGTACGGTCATCCTGGGCCTGCTCTCCTCGGCTGGCGCTGCGGGCGGCGCGTAGGGCGCCCACAAGTTGTCGTGGTCAAGTGGGACGCCCCACACGGCGAGCCGGCCGAGTGCGTCCTGCAGGGAGGTGACTCCGTTGCGGCCCTTGCGGTCCAGGCCGACCGCCAGGTGCTCGCGGTCGCCGAGGATCTGCGCGACGAGGCCCGAGAGCGAGTCACCGGCACCGACCTCGACGAACGTCCGTACCCCTGCGGCGTACATCGCTTCGATCTCGTCGCTGAACAGCACGGGTGAGGCGAGATGGCCGGCGATCCTGCGTCTGATCTCCCCGGGCTCGGGGGGATAGACCCCGGTGCCTGCGTTCCCGTAGACGTCGATCCGGGGTTCACCGACCGGAATCCCGCGCAGGTACGCGAGGAGCGGTTCGCTCGCCGGGGCGACGACCGGGCTGTGGAAGGCCGTCGCGGCTTCCAGCCGCCGGGTGGTGATCCCCTCGGCGGCGAGCTTCCGTTCGATGCTCTCGACCGCACCGGCGGCACCGGACACCACGGTCTGTGCCGGGGCGTTGTGGCTGGCCAGCCAGACGTCCGCGGCGCCGCAGCCGGCGATGGCCTCCTCGATCCGGGCGCGTCCGGCCGCTGCGGCCAGCATGGCGCCCGGCACGGCCGCCGCCTCCCGCATCAGCTCACCGCGCCTGCGGGCGAGGTCCACCAGGGACTCGGCGTCCAGTGCACCCGCCGCGTGCAGCGCCACGAGTTCACCGAAACTGTGGCCCGCCACGCAGTCCGGCCGCAGGCCGAGCCCGCGCAGCACCTCGATCAGAGCGAGACTGTGCACCGCCAGTGCGGGCTGGGCCCACTCGGTCGCGGTCAGCAGACTCCGCTGGGCGGCCCGGTCCTCGTCGTCGAAGGCGGGCGGGGGGAACACCACGCGATGCAGCGCTTGGCGGCCGAACTCCACGGTTCCCAGCCGGTCCCACACCGCCTGGGCGGCCGGGGACAGCATGGCCACGTCCGCGCCCATGCCGACGTACTGGGCGCCCTGCCCCGGGAAGAGGAATCCGATCCGGCCGGTGAAGACCGCACCCGCGGCGTAGTGGACACCCGTCGGCGTGGAGAAACCCGTGTCGGGCTGACGGCCGATCAGTGCGAAGGCCTGCTCGATTTTTCCTGACAGGTCGTCCTCGTGCGCCGCGACGATCGCGAGACGTACGGGGTCACTCGCGCGGAAGACCTGCTGGCTCTCCCGCGCGATCGCGGACAGCGGCCGGTCGTCGTCGATCGTCCGTTCCAGCAGGGTGGCTGCCGACGGGGCGCTGAGGAGCACCAACTCGGTGGGGGCGGTTCGGGTGCGCCATGCCGGGCGGGCGGCGGCACCGGGGGAAGGGGCGTATTCCTCCAGGGTGACGTGGAAGTTGCTGCCGCCGAAGCCGAAGCTGGACACGGCGGCCCTGCGCGGCTGATCCGAGGCACGTACCCACGGGCGCGGCCGGGTGTTCACGTAGAACGGGCTGTCGTCGATCCGCATGGCGGGATCGGGCCGGTCCACCTTGATCATCGGTGGGAGGACCTTGTGGTTCAGGGCGAGGACGCTCTTGAGGAGGCCGACGGCACCGGCGGCACACTTGGTGTGACCGATCTGCGACTTGACCGAGCCGAGAGCGCACCACTGCCTGTCCTCCCGGCCCGACTCCTCGTACACCTGGCGCAGAGCGGTGAACTCCGCGGCATCCCCCGCAGCGGTCCCGGTTCCGTGCGCCTCCACCAGCTCGACGGTCTCCGGGCCGTAGCCTGCGTCCTCGTAGGCGCGCCGCAGGGCCCGTGCCTGCCCTTCGGGTACCGGCGCGTAGATGGCGCCGCTCCTGCCGTCCGACGAGGTGCCGATCCCGCGGACGACGGCATGGATCCGGTCGCCTGCGCGTTCCGCGTCGGCCAGTCTCTTCAACGCGTACATGACGACGCCCTCGCCAAGCATCGTGCCGTCGGCCGCGTCCGAGAACGGGCGGCAGTCACCGCTGGGTGACAGGGCCGGTGTCTTGGAGAAACAGATGAACGTAGCGACGTCGTTGGAGACGTCGGCGCCTCCACTGATCACGAAGTCGGCGCGTCCGAGCGCTAGTTCGCTGACCGCGGCCGAGAGCGCCGCGAAGGAACTCGCGCACGCCGCGTCCGTGGTGTGGTTGGTGCCGTGCAGGTCGAACCTGTTCGCGATGCGGCCCGCGATGACATTGCCGAGCAGCCCCGGGAAGGTCGATTCCTGCCAGGGGGCGTAGTGGCCGGTGATGCTGTCGCAGACGGCCTGCGCCTCCTCTTCGGGGATCCCGTTCTCCCGGAGGGCCTTGAGCCACACCGGGCGTTGGATCCGCGCGTTCATGTGGGTCAGCAGTTCCGTGGAGGCCGCTCCGAGGATCACCGACACGCGGTCGCGTTCCGTTTCCCGAAGGCCGCCGGCGTCGGCGAGGACTCGCTCGGCGACGGTGAGTGCGAGCAACTGCACGGTGTCCGTCGCCCCGAGGGCGTTCGGCGGGATACCGAAAGCCATCGGGTCGAACCCGGTATCGGACAGGAAGGCGCCCCGGCGGGCGTAGGTCTTGTCCGGTGCGGCGGGGTCGGGGTCGTAGTGGTCCTCGACGAGCCAGCGGGCGGCGGGGACGTCGGTGATCAGGTCACGGCCGCTCACGACCGTGCGCCAGAACCCGTCGGCGCCGTGCTCGCCCGGCACGAGAGCACCGAGGCCGACCACGGCGATCGGGACCTGTCGGGGGCCGGAGAAGGACACGCTGTCCACTTCCTTGCTGGTCGGCGGGTGCTGGAGCGCGGTCAGGCGAGGGGGCGCGGGACGAAGGCGAACGCCGAGGAAGGCACCGGCACCCCGTAGGTGCGGAGTTGGTGGGCGCGGGTGGCCACCGCAGCGCCTTCGAGCAGGTTGAGCGCGATCTGCACCACGGACCGGTTGGCCCGGTCCGCCAGACAGCTGCCTGCGGTCCACCGGTTGAACGCGCCCATCGCCGGCCCGCACCAGATCTGGAAGTCACTGCGCCGGGCGGCGTCCCCGGTGATGGCCCAGCGGCTGGAGTTCCCCAGGTACCAGCGGAAGACCAGTGCCATACGGTGCTTGGGATCCTGCTCGGCGCGGTCCGCCTCCGCGGGGTCGCGCTGCTGCCAGAAGCGCCGGGTTCTCGCCCATACGTCGTCGATCGGGGCTCCGAAGACCTCCCGTTCGAGCTTGGCACGCAGCTGCGGGGACAGTTCCTCGAGAGAGGAGTGGGCCTGGTACGCGGCATGGAGGTGTCCGGCTCTCTGGGCGAAGAGACTTCCCCGGCGCAGGACCTGGAGCTTGACGCCCAGCTCGAACATGTCGGCCGCCGGGGCCATGATCACGTCGGCGATGTCGGCGTCGGCCAGCATCGCCTTCGCCTCGTCCGAGATTCCCGCCTCCACGGCGACCTGGTTCACCGAGCCCGTCACCACGTAGGCCGCGCCGAGGGCGAACGCGGCGGCGACCGCGTCCGGAGTGCCCAGTCCACCGGCGGCGCCGACCCTGACCGCCCGCGTGTATCCGTGGCGCCGGGTGATTTCCTCGCGCAGGAGGAGGATCCGCGGCACCAGGACACCGAGGGGCCGGTTGTCGGTGTGTCCGCCGCTGTCGGACTCCACCGTGAGGTCCTCGGCCACGGGCACCAGTGCGGCCAACGCGGCTTCCTGCGCGCTGAGTTCTCCGCTCTCGACCAGGGGACGCAGCAGTTCGGGCGGCGCAGGCGACAGGAAGCGTGCCGCGACCTCCGGCCGCGACACCTTGGCGAAGAGACGGGTACGCCGCACGATCTGTCCGCCCGGGCCCCGGTGCAGCCCCGCTGCCGAGCACAGCACCACGGCCGGAGTGAGGTCCATGAACGCCGAAGCCGAGATGCAGGGGACGGCGTGACGCAGCAGCAGCTTGGCGACCCGGTACTCCAGATCGGGTTCGCCGGGCGAATGGATCAGGTTCACGCCCCAGTTCGGTCTTCCGGCCAGTTCCGCCGTCAGCTCGTGCACCGCTCGTTCCACCTCGGGAAGGCCGAGACCGCCGGCGCCGAAGAACCCGAGCATCTCGGCCCGGGCCATGGCCACCACCATGCGTGTCGTCGCGATCCCGTTCGCCATCTCCCCGGCCACATAGGGGAATCGGACACCGTGGGCCTCGCAGAACGTCCGCCCGCCCAGCCACTCCGGATACAGCGGTGGCAGTGTGCCGACGATGTCACCCACGGGCCGGGGGCCCATCACGAGGCCCAGCTCCCGGCCGGTGGAGCCGGCCACGATGTGCGCGTGGTGACGAACCTGCCGGACGCAGGCCGCGATCTGCTCCGGTGTGAAGGCCGGTGAGGTGGTGACGGTTTCGTCAGGAGGGGCCGGCAGGGACACGGGCTGGTTTCCCATCAGGAGGAGACTCGAACAGCGTGCGTGAGGTGGGACACCTCGCAGAGGTGGCGGGACGGGTCAGGGCGCTCCGGTGGTGACCGCGGGCCGCCTCGCACCGATGCCGGTGGTCAGGTAGTCGAGATCGACGCGGATGCCGGACGGGGAAGCGCCCAGGAGGTTCCGCACGCGTGTGTCGTCGAAACGGCGGCGGTGACTCAGGTACGGCGTGAACCCGGGGTGGAGATCCGTGGCCGCTTCCAGCGGGGTCGGGTCGTCCGGCTTCCTCGCGACGAGCCGCACCGTGACCGGTGCCGTCCTCTCCACCAGGGCGGTGAGGACGGTGGTGGCGACATCATGGTGATGGACGATGTGATAGACGTCGGTCCGCCCGGAGGGCGGCCGGTTCGCCAGCTGGACCATGACAGCGGCCGCGTGCTCCACGGGCATCAGGTTCAGATGCCCGCGGGGGTGGCCCACCAGCCTGACCACCGGCCGGTGCCCCTCGGGAACGCCGCTGGGGGCGGGGCGACCGCCGCACAGCACGGCCTGCACGATCCGGGTGAGGAACTGCAGGGGGTGCTGGGGCAGCCCGGGGCCGGGTGGCAGGTCTGTGACCAGGACGCTCGGCCGCATGACCACAACCGGCCGCCCGTGGAGCCGCGACCAGTCGTGCACCAGGACTTCGGCCTCGTACTTGGACTGCTCGTAGCTGTTCTCGAAGCCGTGGCGGTCGTCCAGTTCGTCCTCGTAGACGACACCTTCACGACGTGCGCCGCCCACGAAGGCGGTGCCGATGTGATGGACCAACGGCCGGCGGGCACCGGCTGCGGCCAGCTCCAGCACGTGCCGGGTTCCTTCGACGTTGACCCGGCGGAGGTTTCCGAGTTCGTCGTCGAGGTTGATGTTGCCCGCGCTGTGCCAGATCACGTCCAGTTCGTCGGCCAGCCGCTGGAAGGCCGCGGTGGGCAGTCCCAGTCCCGGCCTGCACAGGTCGGTCTCCACGACACGGAGCCTGCCGGGGAGTTCTGCGATCAGTGCGGCGGGCGCATCGGTCAGCTCCATGAAGCGGGTGATACGCCCGAGCGCGCCCTCCGACCCGGCATGCGCGAGGACCGTCAACGAGTCATGCCGCTCCAGCAGTTCACGGACGAGACGCAGTCCTAGGAATCCGGTGCCCCCGGTAAGAGCGACGCGCACTTTTCAGTAACTCCAGAGTCAGAGAACGAAGATCCGGTTGCCCTTTCAGGGGACCGCGGAGACTGGCGCAGCCGTCCGTGAACCGCACCGGACGGAGCTACGCCATGGACAACCACCGGTCTGTCGGCAGGGAAACGGCATGACCGGCACGTGGGCGCAGATTCACCCGATCGGCCCTGCGTCCCGGCGGAGGGCGAGCGGGGACCCTATGCCCCGTCCCTCACTATGACGTAACGAAATCGCCCGATTGGGCATGTTACAAGCCGTGTTGTTCATTCCTTCGGGACACAGCCGGGCGCCGTCGCGGGAGAACAGGCGCCCGCCCCGAAGCGATCGTCACCGGACTGCGCGAGGTCCGGCGGGAACCCGCCTTTGCAAGGAACGCAACACCCCGCCGGGCATCCGGCCCGCGCCCGGGGCGCACGCGGGCTCCGGCGCCCGCCTCGGGCGCGTCTGCGCGACGGCACACCGCGCGTTCTTCGCCGCGAGGGCGTCCCGGCCCCGGCGGCGGTCTCCTCCTCGGCGGTCGCCGGGGAGGAGCTCCGTCATCGCGGTGGGGGCCGCTCACGCGTCTCCGGTCCGGACGGCGTCAGCGGATCGCGGTGCCAGGTGCGGCGGCGAGCAGGCCGAGCTCGTCGCGGCGGGGCAGCCCCTCCCAGTCGCCGTCCGAGGCGACGGCGAACGCACCGAGTGTGTTCGCACGGGCGAGGCGCTCGTGCGGCGGAAGTCCGTCGAGGAGGCCGGAGAGGTATCCGGCGCAGAACGCGTCGCCGGCCCCCACCGTGTCGCGTACGGGCACGCGCAAGGCGGGCAGGGAGTACCGGACATCCCGCCGGTCCCGGAACGCCGCTCCCTCTCCCCCGCGTTTGACGACCACTTCTCGCACTCCGGCGTCGAGCAGCGCGTCGACAGCTCGCTCCTCCCCGTCGGGCCCCTCGGTGGACGCGTCGGTGACGACCGGCAGTTCGTCGTCCGAGGCGATCAGGACGGTGAGGTGCGGCAGCAGCGGACGAAGCGCCCGGCCCGCTTCCCCGGCCGTCCAGAGCCGCTGCCGGTGGTTGACGTCCAGAGCGACGGTCCACCCCCGGGCGCGGGCGTGGGCGGCGGCTGCACGCACCGCCTCCAGGGGGCCCGGCCCGAGGGCGCAGGTGATGCCGGTCAGATGGAGCACTCGGGCGCCGTCACCGAGTGCGGGCCCGATGTCGGCGGGGGTGAGCAGGGAGGCGGCGGAACCGCTGCGCCAGTAGTGGACCCGCACGAGGTCGGCGACGCGCTGCTCGCGGAGCATGGCGCCGGTGGGGGCCGTGGCATGGGCGGCGGCACGGGAGACGTCGACGCCTTCCCCGCGGAGCGTACGCAGGACGAGGCGGCCGGGCTCGTCGTCACCGACGAGGCCTGCCCAGGCGGCGCGGTGGCCCAGCCGGGCCAGCCCGATGGCGACGTTCGACTCGGCACCGGCGACGGTGGTACGGGCCTGGGCGCCGACCGTCAGGGCACCGGGCAGCTGGGTGGCGAGCATGGTCTCACCGAACGTCAGCACATCGGCGGACGCGGATGCTGTCCCGGCCACGGTCCTCACGCCTCCCCTCGCGTGTCGCGGGCGCAGAGTGCCACGAACCGGCGGGTGCGTTCGCGCAGGGCGGTCAGGTCGCCGCCGTGTGCGGCGTCGCCCACCAGCGGTGATCCGACACCGACCGCGACCGCGCCGTGGGCGAGGTACTGCTCGGCGCCGGCGAGGTCCACTCCGCCGACGGGCACGAACGGCATGTCGGGGAAGGGGTCGCGCAGAGCCTTGAGATAGGCGGGGCCGCCGAGTGAAGCGGGGAACAGCTTGACGGCGTCGGCGCCCGCGCGCCGGACCGCGACGGCCTCGGCCGGAGTGAGGGCGCCGGCCAGGACCGGCAGCCCGGCATTGACCGACGCGGCCACGGCTTCGGTGTTCGCGGGGGTCACGATCCAGCCTGCCCCGGCTTCGTGGGCGCGGGCGACGTCGTCCTCACTCAGCACGGTGCCCGCGCCGACGACGGTTCCGGGCCCCACCTCGGAGGCGGCACGGCGTACGACCCCGAGGGCGTCGGTGGTGTTGAGCGAGACCTCCACGAGTGCCACGCCCTCCTCCGCGAGGGTCAGGACGGTGCGCAGGGCCGCGTCGGCGTCGGAGCCGCGCACGATGGCCGCCAGCCGGGTGCGACGGAGTACGTGGGCGAAGGTGTCGCTGGTCAGGGGGTTCGGGGAGTGCATGTGGTTCACGTCCAGTGGATAGCGATGCTCTGTTCTGGGTGAGAATGTTCCGAACGGTAAAGGCTATCCGGAGGCCGATGGCGGGCGGGGCGGCCCCCGGTGGGCGGTGCGGCGCGAGGAGCACGCCGAAGACCTCGGCGGGTGCCACGACACGGGCCTCCCCCGGCCCGGGCGCCATCCGCACCGCGGGTTCCGGAGGCATCCTCATCCACTCACCGAGCCGCGGACGCCCGTGGGCACGTGTGGTCCCGTCGGCCGTGCCGTCCTGGTCACGGGGACGGCCGGGCGGGGCGCCGGTCCCGATACCACGCGGCCGGCCTGTGCCCCCACACAACCACGGGGAGGGCCCGACGGCTGTCACCGATGTCGCCCGGCCCTGCGACGCGCACGTCCGGGTCCCGCCGGACGGCCGGCCCCGGGGTATGGCCCGGGGTGACGGATATGCGCTGATGGCATATCAACTTTTTACCGGAGGAGGAATTTGAAGCCACAGCACGGGGTGCCGTCTTGCCGCCCACCGAAGAGCCCTGATGTGATGGCGGATTCGGGCCGGCAGGACGGGGGACGTCGGTGTTCATGGGGGGCAGCAGCAGCTGCTCAGAGGCCTGCTGGAGGGACGAGATTCATGGGCGAGGACATACGGGGGCGCGGAGTCCGCTTCCGGATTCTCGGTTCGTTCGAATGCTGGGACGGGGCGGAACGCGTCCGGGTCGGTGGCCCCGTGCACGAAAGGGTGCTGGTCACCCTGCTGCTGGAGCCCCAACGCGTGCTCCCCGTCTTCCGGCTGGTGGAAGCAGCCTGGGACGAGAACGCACCCGCCACCGCCGCCCACCAGGTGCGGAAGGCCGTAGCCGAGTTGCGGCAGCGCATCCCCGACGGGCGGAACCTGATCGTCACCGAGGGGCCGGGATACCGGGCGCTGACCACGCCCGAGCAGGTGGACCTCAGCCAGTTCACCGAAGGGCTGAAACAAGCCAGGGAGGCGACCGCCGCAGGGCAGAGCGCATACGCCGCCACCGCGCTGCGCGAGGCACTCGAACTGTGGCGGGGCCCTCTCCTGTCCGGCAGCGGCGGCTCTGTGCTCTCCGCCGCTTCCGCGGCTCTGGAGGAGCGGCGGCTGACCGCCGTCGAGCAGCTTTTCGACCTCCGGCTCGCCGCGGGCGAGAACAGTGAACTTATCGGTGAGTTAAGGGAGTTCATAGAAGCGAACCCGCTCCGAGAGACCTTGCGCGGCCAGCTGATGCTGGCCCTGTTCCAGTCCGGGCGCCAGGCCGAGGCGCTGGAGGAGTTCGCGAAGGTCCGCGAGTTCCTGGTCGACGAACTCGGTATCGGCCCCGGCGACGCCCTCACCGACCTGCACCAGGCCATCCTGCGCAACAGCCCCGAGCTCGCCGCCCCGCCCCAGCCCGCCGGACCCGCCGTCGCTCCGTTCACCCCGGAGGGCTCGCCCTCCACCCTTCCCTACGACCTGCGCGACTTCACCGGCCGCGAGGAGGAGGTACGCCAGCTGCTCGGTTTCGTGGCGCACGCCCCGGGCACCGGCCCCCTCATCGTCGCCATCGACGGCATGGGCGGAAGCGGCAAGACCTCCCTCGCCGTACGCGCGGCCCACCAGCTCGCCGACCGTTACCCGGATGCGCAACTCCACATCGATCTCCGTGGGTTCACCCCGAGCGAGCAGCCTCTCAGCGCCGGGGCCGCTGCCGAGGCCCTGCTGCGCATGCTCGGTGCGCCGGGCGAGCGCATCCCCGACGACGCGGAGGGCCGCATCGCCCTGTGGCGGCGCACCATGAGCTCCCGCCGGATGATCCTGCTGCTCGACAACGCCATGGACGAGTCCCAGGTCAGGCCACTTCTCGCGTCTCCCACCCAGACCCTCGTCCTGGTCACCAGCCGTGCCCTGCTCGTGGACCTCGATGCCGCGCACACCGTCTCCCTCGGTGTCATGCCCCCGCACGACAGCGTCGCCCTCGTCGAGGGTGTCCTCGGCAGTGCCCGCGCCCGCGCGGAGCCGGAGGCCGTCGCGCAGCTCGCCGAGCTCTGCGGCCATCTGCCGCTCGCGCTCCGCATCGCCGCGGCCCGGTTGCGCAAGCGTCCCCGCTGGACCGTCCGCTATCTGGTGGACCGGCTCCGTGACGACGCCCATCGGCTGTCCGAGCTCAATTCGGGCGAGCGCAGTGTCGAGGTGACCCTGAGGCTCTCCTACGAGGGGCTGTCGGCCGAGACCCGGGAGGCGTTCCGGCTGCTGGGCCAGCATCCCGGCGCCGAGATCGAGGCGTACGCGGCCGGCGCCCTGCTCGACAAACGGGCGCGGGAGGCGGAGGACGTACTGGAGTACCTCCTCGACATGCACCTGCTGCAACAGTACGAGACCGGCCGCTACGTCTTCCACGACCTGGTCCGCAGCTTCGCCCAGAACCTCTCGCGAGGCGGCGGCTCCCCGGTGCCCGGGAACGGTGGGAGCACCCCGGGCGACGAGGAGGCGGCTCGCGCCGTGCGCCGCCTCCTCGACTTCGCGCTGAGCGCCACCGACGCGGCCTGCGACCTCCTCTTCCCCGGGCGGGCCCGGATCCGCCGCCCCGAGCTCCGGTCGGCTGCCGAGCTCCCACCGCTGGACAGTCCCGAGCAGGCCCGGGACTGGTTGGAGCGCGAACAGGACTCGCTGCTGGCCGGCGTGTCCCTCGCGTATCGCTGGGAACTGGACAGCCATGTCGGACTGCTCGCCGCCAACGTCGTCTTCCCGCTCGATCTGCGGGGGCGCCTGGAGGAGTTCCGGGAGTTGTGCCGCACTGCCGTCACCGCCTCCCGCAGGCTCGGTGATCCGGCGTTGCTGCGGCTGAGCCTGTCCAACCTGGCCATCGCCTGCTGGAAGCTGGGCCGCTTCGAGGAGGGCATCACGATGTCGGAGGAGGCGTTCGACCTGGCCGTTCGCCTCGCCGACCGGCGTGGTGAAGCCAAGGACACCGGCGTCCTCGGTCTCCTGCTCAGCGCGCTGGGACGGTACGACGAGGCTCTCCCCCGCCTGGAACGGTCCATCGCGATCAAACGTGAGCTCGGTGCGGAGCGCGCCGAAGCCGAGTCCCTCACCAATCTGAGCAATCTGTACGCCGAATGGGGCCGCTTCCCCGAAGCCGTGGAGGCCGCCACCCGTGCCGTCACGCTCTCCCGCAGCATCGGAGCCGTCGACAAAGAGGTCGAGGGCCTCACCGATCTGGCGGTCGCCCGGCTCGGCCTGGGGGCGGTGGAGGAGGCCGCCGATCTGCTGCGGCGGGCCCGCAAGCTGGCCGCGGACGTCATGTCGCCCGCCGACATGTCCCTGCTGCTCGCCCTGTCCGCCGACAGTGCAGACCGGCTCGGCGAGACCACTCAGGCCACCGAGTGGGCGGACTCCGCGCTCCGGCTGGGCGACCTCAGCGGTGCGCCGATGCGGGAAGCGGCCGTCGGCAACATCATCGGCCGGCTGCATACCCGCAGAGGCCGGTACGCCCTTGCGCTCGAACTCCACCAGCAGGCACATCGTGCGGCCTCCGGCGTGGGCTACCGGGTCGAGGAGGCACGCGCGCTGGCCGGTATGGGCCGCGCCCTGGAACACCTCGGCGATCACGAAACGGCCCGGGTCCACCTGGCAACGGCGGACGGGGCTTTCGACGCGATGGGGATTCCCGCAGGGCGGGTGGTCTGAACCGGTCTTCCCGCCGGATCGGGCATACCTCGGATTCCGCTCGTCCGCCATCGACGTCGGCACGCGGAAGCCCGCTCCCCTGGCGGGGAGCGGGCTTCCGCGTGGAAGGGGCGCCGGGGTGGAGGAACGCCGATACGTAGGACGCGGTCACGGTCAGGCCGCGAGGTTGGGGCCTTCACCGGACGTCGGAGCGACATTCGGGCCTTCACCGGACGTCGGAGCAACGTTCGGACCCTCACCGGACGTCGGAGCGACATTCGGACCCTCACCGGACGTCGGAGCGACATTCGGACCCTCACCGGACGTCGGAGCGACATTCGGACCCTCACCGGACGTCGGAGCAACGTTCGGACCCTCACCCTCGTTCGTCACCAGGTACGCGGTGGCCACCGAAGCGTGCACGGTACGGTCCGTCGTGGCCGCGAGTGCGGCAGTGCTGCCCGCCCCCAGCGTGAGAACGGCCGCCGTTACGAATCCCGCCATCGTGAACACCGTGTTCCGCATCTGGTTTCCCGCCTTCTGGAGTGGTCCTGCCTGGGTTTCCCTGCTGACAGGAACGACATTCGCGGGACCCGCTCCCGACCTGTTCCACTTCCGCTACCGCCCTTCCCCGTCCGCCGGGAACGGAGCGGGAAACCCTCACCGCAGACACGGGAAGGCACGGGGAAGGACGCCGGGACCGCAGGTACGCGAAGGGCCCGCCGGATAGCTCGGCGGGCCTTCGCAGGGGGAGGGACCGGGTCAGGTCAGACGATCGAGGACGGCAGACGTACGGTCGGCGAGTTCGGCAGGGGTGAGGGCCGTGAGCAGGACGTGTCCGTCCCGCACCTCCCGCACGCCCGCGAGTGCCGTGATGTCCTCCGGAGCGTCGTGCGGACCACGCAGCGGGACGGCTGCGGCGCATCCGACCAGCACGGGCGCCTCCATCGGCTTTCCCGACAGTGCGCGCACCAGTTCCCGCTCCGGCACCAGCCCCGTGGTCAGTTCGATCAGCTGGGACGTCGGCCATGGTGCTTGTTGAGTACGGGAGTTGATGATGCGGGGGCCGTCGGCGGTGTGCGCGATCCGGGTGAAGGCGTACCCGAATTCGTATCCGGCGAGGTCGAGCAGTCCGGTGGCGAGGGCCCGGATCTCTGCCTCTTCCTGCCGGGTGAGCGGCGCGGGAAAGGCGTGGAGGGGGGCATCCTCCCTCGCCGTGCCGGCGCCGCCGGGAGGCTGACCCGGCTCGGGCGACGGCCCTGCGGAGGTCTCGCCCGATTCCGTGAAGCGCAATTCGACGATACCGGTGACCCTGTGCATGCCTTCCGCCGTCAGCGTCTCCACGCCGTACTCGACGTCGTACGGCAGCGGTCCGTCCCGCGGCCCGGTGGGCAGCGCGACCGCTGCCCACTGGGGGCCACTGCGGGTCAGCAGGCCCCGGATCAGTGACGGGTCGGCGAGCAGCCGGGCCGCGGCGGCCGGGTTCGGGGACAGTCCCAGCCGTTCGGCCGTCTCCAGCACACCGGGCAGGACGCTCGCTTCGCCGCAGGCGATCAGCATGCTCACCCGGTGGGTCCGGGCGGTCTCCGCGAGGTGCGCGCCGAGTGCGTCGTCGTCCGGGAAACGGGCTGTGTCGGTGACGGTGAGGACATGGAAACCGGCCTCCGTCGCCTCCGCGACCAGCCGGGGCGGCGGGGAGACGAGAAGGAGAGGGCGGGGCTCGGAGTGACCGGACCCGGGGGGCGACGTCATGGCTGTCCACCTGTGTCCTGCAGGGCGGGCGTGGGGGCGACGGCGGCATCTGCCTGGAGCACGTCGGCGAGCACTCCGCCCTTCCCCCAGTGGCCGGGTTCCACGTCCCGCACGATGACGGTGACGGCTTCCTTGGGACATCCCGCTATGCGGGACACGCAGGCGGTCAGTTCGCCGACGAGCTCCTCGCGTTGGGCACGGTCGTTCCCTTTCCACCAGTCGACTGAGATCACGGGCACGGGGAGCTCCTCTGTTCGAATTCGAGTGGGTCGATGGGCGGTTCGACCGGGGTGCCGACAGGCCGGGCCCCGGAGAGCCCGGGGCGGCGGGAGAGCCGGAGGTGGTGCTCAGGCGAGTGTGAGGGCGGCCGTTCCCGTCTGTTTCCCGCCACGTTCCCTCTTCGTTCCGCCGACCTCGCCGAGAGCCCCACCGGGCAGGAACGGGCCGGGACTCCAGTGGGAAGGCGGCCCGGCACGCTCTGTTCCAGTCAAGAGGCCCGCCCCTCCACTGGAGCCACGATGAGCCTGCTCAGCCCGACGAAACCGGAGCCGATTCCCGCCTCCGGCACCGCTTCCGGCACCGCCTCCCCCGGCGGTCCCGCGACGGCGGACGCCCCCGACGCCACCCCCGCCTCCCCCACGCCCCGCCTTCTGGCCGCCCTCCGTGAGGACCTCCACGTCGTCGTCGCACGCGACCCGTCCGTGCGGGGCGCGAAGGAGGCGGTGCTCCACCCCGCGCTGACCGCACTGTGGGCGCACCGGGTCGCTCACCGCATGCACCGCCGTGGTCTGCGGATACCGGCCCGGCTGCTCGCACGGTGGGCGCGCCGGGTGACGGCGGTCGAGATCCACCCGGGTGCGGTGCTGGGCCGCCGGGTCTTCATCGACCACGGCGCCGGGGTGGTGATCGGTGAGACCGCTGTCGTCGGCGACGACGTGACGATGTACCACCAGGTCACCCTGGGCGCGGTCGGCTGGTGGAGCGACAACAAGCGGCCCGAGGGTGACCGCCGCCACCCCGTCGTCGGCAGCGGTGTCGTCCTCGGTGCCAACTCCACCGTCCTCGGTCCGGTGACCGTCGGCGACCGTGCGGTCATCGGCGCACAGGCCCTGGTCAACAAGGACGTCCCCGGCGGCGCCCGGGTGCTCGCGCCCACCGCCGTCATCAAGGAACCGGGGCGCCGCCCGGAGTTGATGGAGGACGTCTTCACCATCATCGCCTCCGCGGGCTCCTGGTGACCCCCCGCGTGTCCGTACTTTCCGACTCCCCCGATTGCGAGAGATGAGAACCGTGACGACCATCGCACAGGCCCCTCCGGCCCACATCGCCCCCGTCCGACCCGCGGTCGCCTCCCGCATCGAGGACCTCGTCGGTTCCACGCCGCTGCTGGAACTGCGCCTGCGCGACCTGGCTCCCGGCGCCCGTGTGCTGGCGAAGCTGGAGTCGGCCAACCCCATGTCCTCCAGCAAGGACCGCGCCGCCCTCTACATGCTGCGCGCCGCAGAGAACCGCGGCGACCTCCGGCCCGGCGGCACCGTCATCGAGGCCACCTCCGGCAACACCGGTATCTCGCTGGCCGCCTTCTCCGCCTCCCGCGGCTATCGCTGCGTGATCGTGCTCCCGGACAACGCCACCACCGAACGGGTCAAGCTGCTGCGCGCCTTCGGGGCGGAGATCGTCCAGACGCCGAGCGCACTCGGCTACCCGGGTGCGATCGCCGAGGCGGAGCGGCTGCACGCGGCCACTCCCGGCTCCTGGTTCCCGTGCCAGCACGAGAACCAGGACAATGTCCGGGCCCACTACGAGACCACCGGCCCCGAGATCCACTCCGCCGTCGCCTCCACCGGCCGCCGCATCGCCGCCTTCGTGTGCGGGGTCGGCACCGGTGGGACCCTCACCGGGGTCGCCCGCCACCTCAAGGAACAGGACCCGGACGTGCGGGTGATAGCCGTCGAGCCGGAGAAGTCGCCGATCCTCTCCCAGGGTTATGCGGGCCAGCACCGTATCCCGGGTCTCAACGGCGGTTTCGTCGCCGCCACCACCGACGTCACGCTGATCGACGAGGTGCTCACCGTCTCCGACGAGGACGCCCTGCGCACCGCGCGCCGGCTCGCCCGTGGTCAGGGCCTGTTCACCGGTGTCTCGTCCGGCGCGGCCGTGCACGCCGGCGAACTGGTCGCCCGTCGGCCCGCGTTCGCCGACGGCATCGTGGTGACTCTGCTGCCCGACACCGGTGAGCGCTATCTGAGCATGTGGGAGGCCTGAGCATGAGCCACGCCATGTTCCGGGCCTACGCCGACGCGGTGAAGGCCGAGATCGGAGTGGCCACCACCACCCGCTTCATCGCTCTCGCCGAGACCACCGACGGCCGCTTCGGGCTCTTCCACCACTCGATGCTGCCCGGCGCCGGCGGAGCCGACCCGCACTACCATTCCCGCATCTCGGAGTCCTTCTACGTACTGACCGGCGAAGTGCGCCTGCACGACGGAACCGGTTGGCGCACGGCCAGGGCGGGGGACTTCCTGCATGTGCCGGAGAAGGCGGTGCACGGCTTCCGCAACGAGAGCGACTCGCTCGCCGAAATGCTGATCATCTTCACCCCGGCGGAACACCGCGAGGGCTACTTCGAAGGCCTCTCCGCTCTCCTGGCCGACGGCAACCGTCCGTCCCGCGAGGAGATGGTCGCCCTGATGGAGAAGTACGACCAGTACGAGGTCGACGCCCCCGACACGGACCACGACCACCCGCACTCCCATGGACACGGCACCACACACCCGCACCAGGCCCCCCACGTGCACCACTGACGCAACCGTCTCGCTGTCATTCCCCGCATCCCCGCCTCCCTCTCGAGGAGAACACACCATGAACCTCACCAACTGGGGCCGCTTCGGCCTGCTGGCCGCCCTGTGGGGCTGCAGCTTCGCCTTCATCAAGATGTCGCTGGAGGCCTTCGCGCCTCTCCAGCTCGCCTCCGGCCGCCTGATCGTCGGCGCCCTCGTCGTCCTCGGCATCCTCGCCATGAAGCGGCTCACCCTGCCCTCCCGCAAGATCTGGGGACACATCGCCGTCGCCTCCGTCTTCGGCAACGTCATCCCCTTCACCCTCTTCGCCATCGGCGAGCAGCACACCACCGCGACCACCGCCGGAGTCATCCAGGGCGCGACTCCCCTCATCACGATGGGCGTCGCCGCCCTCGCGCTCTCCGAGGAGAGGCCGACGGCCCGCAAGGTGGCCGGACTGGTCGGCGGGTTCGTCGGGCTGATCGTGGTCGTCGGGCCGTGGAACACCGACGGGTTCGGCACGCTCGGCGGTCAGCTCGCCTGTGTCGGCGCCGCGGCCAGCTACGCCGTCAGTTTCGTGTACGTACGCCGCTTCATCGGCCCCCACAAGCTGCCGGCCCTCTCCGTGACCGCCGCCCAGCTCGGCGCCGCCGCCGTCATCACCGTGGTGGTCACCACCTTCATGACCGGCTGGACGCTGCACGGCGACCTCACCGCCAAGCCGCTGCTCGCTCTGCTGGTGCTGGGCGCGGCCTCCACCGGCATCGCCTTCGCCCTGCTCAACCGGCTGATCGCGGATGCCGGGCCGACGACGGCGTCCGGCGTGAACTACCTCGTGCCGGTGTTCTCCGTGGCCGTCGGTGTACTGGCCCTCGGGGAGCCGCTGACCTGGAACGTTCCGGTGGGCGGCGTCGTCGTCATCGCCGCACTGGCTCTCGCTGAGGGCCGCTTCTCCCTCCTGTCCAAGCGCGCGGAGACCGCACCGCCGGCCCCGGTCGCACCCGCCCGGGTCCCGCAGAAGGCCACCCCGTAAGCAGCTGCCCGCACCAGGAGCCGTACGACGCACCACACCGAGCCGGGGCCGGCGCGGACACCCTTTCCGGGTGCCTGCGCCGGCCCCGGCTCGTTGCGCCAAACGCACCCGGTCCTCCCGCCCCCCGGCGGCACCGGGGCACGACAGCCGAGTGGTCCGGGACGCTTCCCGGTCATGTCCCTCGCACCGGTAGCGGAGCGGGAGGACGGCGGGATCGGCCAGGGCGAACCTGAAGTCACAGGACGAAGGGAAGCACCACAAGCCCCTCACTCCCTCCCCCACCCCTCAAGGAGCCCACCGCATCATGCGCACATCCACCTCGGGAACCCTGACCGCGACTCCCCTCGGGGACGCCCGCATCATCGCCGCCGCCGACTTCCAGTTCGCTCCCCTGCCGGGCCGGCCCGGCGGGCGGACCACACTCGCCACTCCGGTGAGCCCCGCCGCGGGCGCCACTCATGTCACCCTGCACGTCGTACGCATCGCGGCGGGCGAGTCCTTCAGCCCCGAGGCGAGCGTCGAGGAGGAGAACACCGCGGTCGTCCTCGACGGTCTGGGAACGGCGGCGGTCGGCCCCCGCATCCGCCGGGTGGGCCGCGCCGATGCCGTGTACGCGCCCACCGGGCAGGCACTGACCCTCACCGCCGACTCGGCGGGTCTGACCGTCTACGTGTGGCGCACTCCGCTGGCCGCCGGGCGCCGCGCCGGCACGGCCCCCGAGCCCTTCTCCAGCCTCTGGGACGAGACGACCCAGCTGCGCGGCTTCGGTGGCACCGGCCAGATCGCCCCCGACACCGACCGCGCCACCATGAACTTCGTCTTCTGGCCCGGCAACGGCAGCAGCCAGCTCTGCCTTCACTGCGGGATCCAGCAGCCCGGTCAGACCTTCAACGTCCACCTTCACCCCGACAGCGACGAGGCGTTCATCGCCTTCGAGGGCATCGGCCAGATGTACCTGCGCGACCGCTGGATCGACGTCGCCGCAGGTGACGTCCTGTACGCCGCGCCCGGCGTCCTGCACGGCGCACGCAACCCGCACACCGGTCCCGGAGCCCGGCGCTTCGTGACCTGCGGCGGCCCCAGCCCGTACGACCCGGCGCTCTACTCCGCCGCCGGTCTCTCCTCCGACGTCAGGTGATCTGAACCATGTGCCGTATCCACGGATCCTTCCACGCCCGTACCACCGCCCAGGAAATGCGCGACGTCGCCGGCCTCCAGCACCACGGCGGGCCCGACGCCCAGTCCTTCGCCCAGGGCTCCGGCTGGGCGCTCGGCAACAACCGGCTGTCGATCATGGACCCCGAGGGCGGCGCCCAGCCGTACCGCCTCGGTGACATCACCGTCGTCTTCAACGGCGAGCTCTACAACCACGACCGGTTGCGCACCGAACTCATCCGGCAGGGCTACCACTTCGAGGACCGCTGCGACGGCTCGATCCTGCCGGCGCTGTACCTGACGTACGGAGACCGGTTCGCCGAGCAGCTCGACGGCATGTTCTCCGTCGCCGTCATGGACCTGCGGGGCGCCCCGCGCCTGGTGGTCGCCACCGACGCGTCCGGCATGAAGCCCTTGTACTACCACTGGGAAGAGCGCAGCGGCCGCTTCCACTTCGCCTCGGAGCTCCCCGCCCTGCTCGGCTTCACCGACGTACGTCCTTACGAGGACGAACTGGGCCTGCACACCTACCTGTCGGCCAAGACACCCTTCGGCCAGCGCACCATGTTCCGGGGCATCGACGTGCTGCCGCCGGCTGCCACCGCCGTCATCACCCTCGAGGAGGGCCTGCGCCTCACCACCCGGCGGATGGGCTACGAGTCCGCACCTCCGGTCCCCGAGGGGCGCAGCCTCGCGCAGGCGGGCGGTGAACTGCGCGAGCTGCTGGCCCGCGAGGTGTCCCGGCTGCTCGTCGCCGACGCCCCGGTCGCCGCCATCACCTCAGGCGGTCTCGACTCCAGCCTGGTCACGGCGCTCGCCGCCCGCACCCTGCGGGACCGCGGCGCGTCCGGTGCCCTGCACACCTTCAACATCGCCTACACGGGTGACTGGCCGGGTGACGAGCGTGTCTTCGCCGACGAGGTGTCCCGGCACACCGGCACCGTCCACCACCAGGTGGAGATCGACCCGGCCACCTTCCCCGACCTGATGGGTGATGTCGTACGGCACCTCGGGCAGCCGAACGCCGACCCGATCACCCTCAGCACCTATTCGCTCTTCCGGGCGGTTCGCGACGCCGGGTTCAAGGTCGCTCTCACGGGTGATGCGGCAGACGAACTCTTCGGTGGGTACGCGCGCATGACCCAGGCGCTCGCCGCCCCCGAGGGCGCGGACTGGGCCGGCGCCTACCTCGATCACCTGGCCGCCGTACCGCGCTCCCTGCGCGAGCATCTCTACACCGGTGACTACGCCGCCCGTGTCCACTCGCTCGGCTCGTCCGCCATGCTGCCGCCCGGCCTCACCGACACGCTCGCGCACGGCGCGGGCAGCCGTCTCCAGAGGATCTGCCGCATCGAGCAGCGCTACCGGCTGCCGGCCTATCACCTGCGCCGGGTCGACCACCTGTCGATGGCCAGCTCGGTGGAGGCCAGACTTCCGTTCTGCCAGCCCGCTGTCGTGCGGTACGCGGCGACACTGCCCGACCGGCATCGCACCGTGCCCGGCACGGGCGTCAAACGCGCCCTGTACCGGGCCGCCGAGGGACTGCTGCCGCACAGTGTCCTGAACCGTCCCAAGCAGCCGTTCACCCTTCCGATCACCGCGATGCTGGCCCCCGGCCAGCGGCTGTGGGCGATGGCCCGCGACGTCCTGTCCCCGCAGGCGCTGCGTGCCGACGGCCGGCTGCGGTACGAGGCCGTGGACGCCCTGTTCGCCGAGCAGACGGCCCGGCCGTCCGACCAGGTGTCACTGGCCCTCTGGGCACTGATGTCGCATCAGATGTGGCGTACCGAGTTCTTCGGCTCGTCCGCCGGTGCCATGGTGCGCACCCCTGAGCCGGTGGGGGCCCTCGGATGAGCGTCTCACTCGCCAGGGCGCACGGCGCGCCGTGCCCCACCGCCGTCCTGGACGGCCGTGACTTCCCCGAGTCGGAGCCCGAGCTCCTGCGCGCGCTCGCCGACCTGCGGGCCGACCTGTCCGGGCAGGGAGCCGGCGACGTGCTGAAGAACGCGATAGTCCGGCCGTCCAGGCACCCTCTCTTCGACCTCGACTACCGGTTCGTGCAGTCCCTTCCGCAGAGTCATGACAGCTTCGACCTGCGTGGCTCCTGCGGTCACTCGATCCTGGCCGCCGTCGAGGCCGCCGCCCGCACCGGCATGATCCAGCCGCTGGTGCCGGGCTGCCGCGTCCGGGTCAACGTCCTGAACAACGGCGACAACGTGGTCTGCGAGACCGAGGAGACCTCCGACGGCGGCACCCGGTTCACCGCCCACTTCCTGTGCTCGCCGCCGCTGAGGCTGCCCGAGCTGCTCATGACGGGCGAACCGGTGACCCAGGTCCCCTTCGAAGGCCGGGTCGTGCCCGTCTCGCTGGTGTCGATGGGCAACCCGTACGCCTTCGTCGACGCCTCCGAACTCGGGGTGAGCGGTCCCGGCACGCTCTTCGCGGACGATCCGCGGTTGTTCACCGCCATGACCCGGCTGCGGGTAGCGGTCTGCGAGTCGCAGGGCTGGGACACCTTCGGGGCCTTCCCGAAGATTGCCGCCCTGCTGCCGCAGGAGGGCGGCGGGCTCTTCGTACGGGCGGTGTCCGTGCCGTCCTGGCACCCGACGGTCGCGCTGACCGGTGCGATCTGCCTGGGTGCAGCAGCCGGGATCGCGGGCTCCGTGCCCTGGTCGCTGGCCGGCCGGGCGGCGCAGGACCCCGATGCGCTGCTGCCGGTGCGTACCCCCGGCGGGTGCGTGCGTGTCGCCGCCCGCTCGACACAAGGCCCCGACGGAGTCCGCCGACTCGACTGGGTGTCGGTCGCCGAGAAACAGGTCGAGTACCGGGGGCTGCTGCCGCGCCCCAGGACCACCGCTCCGCAGACCGCTTCCGTCGCCGGCCGCCGTACCCCCGTACTCGCCACGTCCGACCACGCATCCGAGGAGACCCCGTGGGTTCCGCTGACAGCCTGACCGCCGAGCGCCGGAGCGCACCGCCGCAGGCACTGCCCGCCCCGTACGCCGTCGATCCGTACACGACGACCGGCTCCCGCCGTGCCGGCCGGACCGACCCCGTCCGTCCTGCTCCTCTCGTCCCTTCGCCGGAGGTCCTGAGCCGTCTGGCGGCCTGTGCCGAGGTAGCCGACCGCAGCGGGGAGCCGGACCGTCAGGCCGTCACCGTGCTGCGCGAGAGCGGGCTGCTGGCTCTCGTCGTACCCAAGTCCCACGGCGGTGCGGGGGCCGACGCGGTGGCGCTCAACTCCTGTGTCGAGCAGGTCGCCTCGGTGAACGCCTCCGCCGCGATCATGCTCTTCCAGCACTGCGCGGTCACCAGCCGGATCGTCGAGAACGGCACCCCCGCCCAGCACCGCCAGGTCCTGCCCAAGCTGGCCGGCGGTCAGTGGCTGGCCGCTTCCGCGTGGTCCGAGAGCGGGGCGGGGGCCGACAAGAAGAACCTCTCGACCCGGGCCCGTCGTACCTCTGACGGGGACTGGCTGCTCGACGGAGCGAAGTCGTTCACCACCAGTGCCGGGCTGGCCGACGTCTATCTCGTCCTGGCGCAGTCGCAGGAGGAGCCCTCCTCCCCGGGCTCCTCGAAGGACACCGGGTACGGGGCCGCCGGCCAGACGTTCTTCCTGATTCCCGGTGACCATCCCGGCCTGTTGCCCGACACCTCGCTCCGGCTGAGCGGAATGCGCGGCTCCGCCACGGGTTTCGTGTCGGTGCGGGAGTGCCGCGTCCCCGACACCGCACGGCTCGGCGCACCGGGCGTCGCCGCGTCCATCATCGCCCGGGTCCGCAACAGCGGTGCCACACTCGGAGCGGTCGCCGTGGGGGTCGCCCAGGCGGCACTCGACGCCGCGCACGAGCACGCCGCACGCCGCGGGCTCTACGTCCATCAGGCGGTGCGCCACCGTCTGGTGGACCTGGCCACCCAGGTCGAGACCGCCCGCGCGGTGGTGGAGCGCGCCGGCCGCCGCACCTCGGCGGATCCGGGGCTGACCACCCTGCACTCCAAGCTGGCCGCCTCCGCGACGGCCGAGCGGGTCGTGGCGGACGTGGCCCAGTTCCTCGGCTCGGCGGGATACGTCGAGACGCATCCGATCAACCGGTTCGGGCGCGACGCCCGTGCCGTCGCCCTGATGGGACCGACCAACGACCTCTGCAAGGAATTGGTGAGCCTGCCGTGGAACCGATGACCAACGCCCCCTCGTCCCGTATATCCGCGGCCTTCGGCCACGCACCCGCCGCCGAAGCCGACCTGGTGGTGGAAGGCGGCCGGCTCGTCACTCCCGACGGGGTCCACGACGGCGCCGTCGTCGTCCGTGGCGGCCGCATCGACGCCCTGGTCGCCCCCGGCGACCCGCTCCCTTCCGGGCCACGCCTGGACGCCCGCGGCCGGTACGTCCTGCCGGGCCTGATCGACTCGCACGTGCACTTCCGCACCCCCGGGCTGGAGCACAAGGAGACCTGGGAGCACGGCAGCCGGGCCGCCCTCGCGGGCGGAGTAACCACCGTCATGGACATGCCGAACACTCGTCCGCCGTCCCTGGACGCGACGTCCCTGCGGGCCAAGGCGGCACTGATCGCGGGCAGGTCGTACGTGGACCACCGTTTCCACATGGGGGCCGATCCGGATCATCCGGAGGTCCTGGCCGGCCTCGACCCGGCGGTGGCGACTTCCGCGAAGGCGTTCATGGCCGGGCACCACACCGCGCCCGTGGTCTTCCGCGAGGCACATCAGCTGGAGGCGGCCTTCGCCGCCGCCGCGCGCGGCAATGTGCGCCTCGTGCTGCACGCCGAGGACCAGCACGTCTTCGACCTCCTCGACTCCCGGAGCGGGGATCCCGAGTCGTACGGCGCCTACGAACCGCATCGTCCGCGCTCCGGAGCGATCGTCGCCGTCGCCAAGGTCGTCCAGCTGGCCAGGACGCACGGGACCAAGGTGCACGTGCTGCACGTGTCGTCGGCGGAGGAGACCGACATGCTGGCCGCGGCGGCGGGCGAGGGGCTGCCGATCACCTTCGAGGTCACCGGCCACCACCTTTCGTTCACCGATCACGACACCGCCCGGCGCGGCCCGCGGACCCGGCTCTCCCCGGCGATCCGGGCCCCGCGCGACCGGGAACGGCTCTGGCAGGCCGTGCTCAGCGGTGAGGCCACCACCATCGGCAGCGATCACGCCCCGCACACCGTCGAGGAGAAGAACCGGCCGCCGGCCGACGCACCGCCCGGTCTGCCCGGCGTCCAGGAACTCGCCGTCTCCGTCTGGACGGGCCTGCTCGCCCGGGGAATCGAGGCCGACACGGCGGCCGCCCACCTCGTACGGCTGATGGGCGCGGGACCGGCGGACCTGTTCGGGCTGCTGGGCAAGGGCCGTCTGACGGTCGGTGCGGACGCCGACCTCGCACTCCTCGACCCGGCCGCGCGCTGGCAGCTGTCGGCACGGCACGTGCAGTCGCTGTGCGGTTGGTCGGCGTACGAGGGCTGGATGTTCACGGGGCGGTTCACGACGGTGGTGGCAGGCGGCCGGCTGGCCTGGGACCTGACCCGGGGAACGGTGGGTGAGCCTCGCGGCCGCTGGCTGCCGGGGCCGGCCGGGCCCGCGGCGGGCCCTCGTGAGGCGGCTTCGCCGGCGGTATCGGACCGCGAGCTGGAAGGGGCGTCCCGATGAGCGCCACGAGTCTGCTGACCGAGTCCGCGGCACGGAGTGCGGCCACGGCCTCCGCCCTGGCCCCCGAGACATCTGGGGCGGTCATGTCCCGCGACATCCCGGCCGACGAGTTCCGTGCCGCGATGGCCTCCCTCGCCGCCCCCGTCACGGTGGTGACGTGCTACGACGACACGGGCGCCCCACGGGGCCTGACAGCGAGCGCGGTCTCCTCGCTGTCGCTGGACCCCCCGTTGCTCCTGGTCTGCCTGGACCGCGGCTCGCGCACCCACGACGTACTGACCGGAGCGGCGGCCTTCACCGTCCATCTGCTCGGCCCGGAGAACGAGGTCCTGGCGAGGAAGTTCGCGGGGCCCACCGAACAGCGCTTCGAGGGCGTCACGCTGGCCACCGGGCCGACCTCCCGCCACGCACCCCAACTGGCCGACTCCGCGCTGCGGCTGACCTGCGCGCGGCACGACGTGATCGAGGCGGGGGACCACACGATCCTGGTGGGCCGGGTGGCCGTCGCCGACTGCCTGGGCCGCCCGGCGGGCGGTCTGGTATGGCACCACAGGGGCTTCGCGCACGCCAGACCGGCGGAGACGCGCTGACCGGGCGAGGGGGGTGGGAGGCACGCCCGAAGGGACGCCACCAGGCGTGGTCACGGACGTACACGGAGCGCAGAATGAGCGGCGGCCCGGCCGGGGATCCCCGGCCGGGCCGCCGCGTCGTGATCCGGCCCGAGCGTTACGGCCCGGCGTCCACGGCGCACATCCGCGCCGACCACCCGCCTCCGTCGATCACCCGGGGGTGTCAGCAGCATTGACGCCTCCTGGCGGCGCCATTATGTTTCCGGCGACATAGCGAACGACGTGCGAAATATCGAACGGCCACACCCTGAGCGGGCGCCGGCAGGCAAGCAGGCGCTCCCCCGTCACAGAAAGGGCCGCACGATGTCCCCCTCCGTCAGCCGACGGCACCTCCTCCGGACCGTCGGTGCAACAGTCGCCGCCTCCGCCTCCGGTCCCCTCATCGGCCACGCTTCCGCGCGGGCCGCCGTTCCCGCCGCCGCAGCGCCCGTCTCGCCTTTCGAACTCGGTCAGGTCCGTCTGACGGCGAGCCGGTGGCTGGACAACCAGAACCGCACCCGTGCCTATCTGCGGTTCGTCGACACCGACCGCCTGCTGTACAACTTCCGCGCCAACCATGGAGTTTCAACCCGAGGGGCGGCTGCCACCGGTGGCTGGGAGGCGCCCACGTTCCCCTTCCGGAGCCATGTACAGGGCCATTTCCTCACGGCCTGGGCGCAGTTGTACGCCGCGACCGGGGACACCGTCTGCCGGGACAAGGCGGCATACATGGTGGCGGAGCTGGCCAAGTGCCAGGCCAACAACAGCGCCGCCGGGTTCAGCGAGGGATACCTGTCGGGCTACCCCGAGTCCGACTTCACCGCCCTCGAACAGCGGACCCTGAACAACGGCAACGTGCCGTACTACACCATCCACAAGACCCTCACCGGCCTGCTGGACGTATGGCGCCACCTGGGCAGCACCCAGGCCCGTGACGTGCTTGTGGCCCTGGCCGGCTGGGTCGACCGGCGCACCGGCCGCCTCGGTGCCGCGCAGATGCAGACCATGCTGGGGACGGAATTCGGTGGCATGAACGCCGTGCTGACCGACCTCTCCCTGCAGACGGGCGACACCCGGTGGCTCACCGTCGCCCGGCGCTTCGACCACGCCGCGGTGTTCGACCCGCTGGCCGCCGGCCGGGACCGGCTCGACGGGCTGCACGCCAACACCCAGGTCCCGAAGTGGATCGGGGCCGCCCGGGAGTACAAGGCGACGGGAGCCACACGCTACCGGGACATCGCCGCCAACGCCTGGGACATCACCGTCGGCGCGCACACCTACGCGATCGGCGGGAACAGCCAGGCCGAGCACTTCCGCGCACCGAACGCCATCGCCTCCCACCTGAAGCAGGACACGTGCGAGAGCTGTAACACCTTCAACATGCTCACCCTCACCCGTGAACTGTTCACCCTGGACCCGGACAGAGCCGCGCTCTTCGACTTCTACGAACAGGCGTGGCTGAACCAGATGACCGGTCAGCAGAACCCGGCCTCCAGCCACGGCCACGTCACCTACTTCACCCCGCTCGCTCCGGGAGCCCGGCGCGGTGTGGGCCCGGCGTGGGGCGGCGGCACCTGGAGCACCGACTACGACTCCTTCTGGTGCTGCCAGGGAACGGGCCTGGAAATGCACACCAGGCTCATGGACTCCGTCTACTTCCACAGTGACAACACGCTGATCGTGAACCTGTTCGTTCCCTCGGTGCTCGACTGGACGCAGCGTGGAATCACCGTCACCCAGACCACCACGTTCCCGGTCGGCGACACCACGACCCTGCGCATGACCGGCACGACCGCCGGCACCTGGGCGATGCGCATCCGCATCCCGGGCTGGACCACCGGGGCCACCGTCGCCGTCAACGGCCTCGCACAGGACATCCCCACCACGCCCGGCAGTTACGCGACCCTGAACCGCACCTGGGCCGCCGGCGACACCGTCACCGTCCGCCTGCCCATGCGGGTCGTCCTGCGAGCGGCCGAGGACGACCCGGACGTCGCCGCGGTCACCTACGGGCCGACGGTCCTGTCCGGAAACTACGGTGACCACTCGCTCGACTCCCTCCCGTCACTGGACACCTCCTCGATCACCCGGGCCGACGGCGGTTCGCTCGCCTTCACCGCCACCGCCGACGGCTCCACCGTCACCCTGGGCCCGTTCCACGACGCGCACGGCCACAACTACACCGTCTACTGGAACACCGGCGACACCGCCACGACCCGCCTGGTCAACGTGGGCAGCGGACTCGTCCTGGGCATCCAGGACATGTCCACGGCCGACGGGGGCCGGGCCCTGCAGTGGCACGACTCCGGCACCGCCGACCACAACTGGGAGATGATCGACGACGGGGACGCGGTCCGCTTCCGCAACGTCCACAGCGGCAAGGTGCTCGGCGTCCAGGACATGTCCACCGCGGACAGCGCGAGCGTCCTCCAGTGGTCGGACAACGGCACCGCCGACCACAGATGGACACTGCTCGACCAGGGAGACGGCACCCACAAGATCCGCAACGCGCACAGCGGCAAGCTGCTCGCCATCGCCGGGCACTCCACCGCCGTCGGCGCCTTCGCCGTCCAGGACACGGACGACGGGACTCCCGACAACCTCTGGCGCGTCGTGAGGAGCTAGAAAGCCTGCCGGGCTCCGGTGGCGACGAGGACCGGGCCCGGCCACCGCGCCGGTCAGGCGGAGGCGTCCGGCACCGGCGCGGCGAGCAGGCCACCGACGGCCTCGGCCGCGCCGGGGAAGGCCGGAATCAGCCCACCGACCCCCGTGATGTCCAGCAGTCTCCCGAGGTGGGCCGGCACGGCGGCCAAGGACAGCGACCCGTGCCGGTCCTTCGCGTACCGCAGGACACTGATCATCGTGTTGAGGCCGGAGGAGTCGCAGAACTCCACGTCCGCCAGATCGAGAACGACGTGCGGCCTGCCCCGCCTGATCAGCTCCAGCGCCCTGGTCCGCAGCGCGGGCGCACTGTCCACGTCGATCTCGCCGGCGACGGTGAGGACGGCGATCGAATCCGCGGGGTGCCGGACGGCGAGGACGAGGGGCAGGCTGTGCGTCATGACTTCAGTGCTCCAGACCGGGGAGCGGTCACCGTCGCGACAGGAGCGACGGTGACCGCTGGGGGATCACGCATCGGATATCGAACTGCGAAACCTTACCTCATGACAACTGTTTCCCTGTGGAAGCATAAAAGAGGCCTGCGGTGTCCTCAGGAGCCCGCAGTGGACAGAGGTACGATGTCCGGGGCCACGTACGTGTCCCCGAACCTTTGTCCTGGCTGGCCATACGAGCGCATCAGACGCCTGGCTCGCTTGCTCGGTCCGGTGGCCAGACGGACGAGTGGGGCGATGCCGGATCGGAGTGTCATCACCATGGGCCTGAACCCCGAACCCGACCACAGGTCCCGGGAGGCGGCCCGCGAGGGTTCCGAGTTCGTCGAACTCCTCGAGATCCTCTGGGAGCACGGCCGTGAGGCCGTCCCAAAAGGCCCGGTCTCCCCCTCGCAGCTCCGCGTGCTGTACACGCTGGACAGGGAGGAGGGCATCAACCTGCGGATGCTCGCCGAAGCCCTGGGGTCGGCCTCCCCCTCGGTCAGCAGGCTGTGCGACCGGCTGCAGGCAACAGGACTCGTGGAGCGCACCCCCAGCCCGGTGAGCCGCCGGGAGCTGGAACTCCGGCTGACGAGCCACGGCAGGGCGTACCTCGCCGAGCTGCGCACACGCAGGGAGCAGGTACTGATGGCCACGATCGACGCCATGCCGGCCAAGTCGCGGCGTTCCCTCCTCGAAGGGCTCAGGGCCTTTCGCAATGCGGCAGGGGCCTCAGGGCAGGACAGCGGCGGGGCGAGACCCTTGCGGTCGACCGCGTGAAGGCCGGTCGACCGCCCGTCGCCCCAGGTCAGACCGACGGATCCCCGGCGGAGGACTGCCGGCCGAACCAGTCCAGGCAGACCACCAGAGCATCGTCGTCCAGCGGTGTGGCACCCCTGTAGTCCCGCAGGTCGCGGAGCACCGCCAGCGGTACCTGCTCGGACGGCAGGAAGCGGTGCGCGGACAGCGCCCGCACGAGAGCGCGCTCCCCGTAGCGCTCCCCGGCCGCGGACGGGCCGTCGTAGACACCGTCGCTGCCGATCAGCAGCCGGTCCCCCGGCTCGACACGCAGGTGCTCCGCGACGTACTCCGTCTCCTCGAACATGCCGAGCGGGAGCTGCGCGTCGAACTCGACGGTCTCGACGCCGCGTCCCCTCAGCCGCCACATGCGGGGGGATCCCGCGTCCACCGCTTCCACCTCACCCGTGGCCAGGTCGAAACGCAGCAGCAGGACCGACGCGTGCAGCGCGCCACGGTACTGGGCGTAGACGGCCTGATCGGCGAGGCCGGCCTGACCGGGGAGGTCGAGGCCGGCACGCCGGGCGTTGCGCAGGGCGTTGACCACGAGATTGGTCAGCAGGGCTGCTTCCATCCCTTTGCCCATGCCGTTGGTGACGGTGAGCGTGAGGTGATGGGCCGACACCGACCAGTCGAAGTTGTCACCGAAGATCGCGTACGCGGGCTCCAGATGGGCGCCCAACGAGAATTCGGGGCGGGACACGGACCGGCCGGGCAGCAGCTGCCACTGCATCTCCGCGGCCAGGGTCAGCCTGGTGGCGCGGCGTGCGAGGAGGTAGAGGTCGGTGTCCCGGCCGGCGACGAGGATCTCGTGGCCGAGCGCTTCACAGATCTGCTGCATCCCCGCCAGGTCCGACGGAGAGCAGTCGCCCTCGGACACCGCGGCGGTGAGGACGCCGAGCCGGTCACCCCGGACGGTCACCGGCAGATGCACGAGCGCCGGGCCGGACGCGGCCCGGCGCTCCACATACGGCTCCTGGGATCCGAAGGCCCTGCCCTGCGCGCTGTCGTGTATGGGCACCGGCTCGGAGAGCGGCACTTCGGCCACCACCTGGAGCACGGTCATGCCGTAGTCGGCGAGCCGCAGCTCCACGCTCTGTACGTCGTACTGCTCCCGCAGAGCCGCCGTGGCGACGTCGAGGAGCAGGTGGGGTGCGGCCTTGCGCAGCTCCCGCTCGACGGCAGCGAATCTGTCCACGTGATCCTGTTTCTCGTCGTGCCGCACCAAAATCCGGACCGCCCGCGGGTCCTGGCCGTCGGCCTCCAGCGTACGGAGCCCGCGCCCGGCACTGTGGCGATCCCGACAGGGCGCGCCGGTGGCCGGTGCCGCTCATCTTACGATGTCCACAGACAACTGTTTCCGCACAGCAAGAAATTTCGCGTCACCACGCATGGAGCCCCCGAAGCGGGGCAGGGGCTCGCCAGGAAGCGCGCTCAGCACGAGGGAGGGTGGAAACAAAAGTGATGACTGAACAGACCCCCGGGACCATAGGGACTGACGGCGCGCCGGGTTCGGAGGCCGCGCCGGAGCGCGTCGGTGAACTCCCCTGGATCGAGGACGCGGGCAAGATCGCCCCGAAGGACGCCCGCGCACTGTCGACGCTGTTCTTCGAGCAGCTGCAGGTCCTGGAGGAGGGCACGCACGAGTACCAGTACGCGCGCAACACCCTCATCGAGATGAACATCTCCCTGGTCCGGTTCGCCGCGCGCCGTTTCCGGAACCGGGGCAGCGGCGACATGGAGGACATCACCCAGGTCGGAACCATCGGCCTCATCAAGGCCATCGACCGCTTCGAGCTCTCCCGTGAGGTCGAGTTCGCCACCTTCGCCGTCCCCTACATCGTCGGCGAGATCAAGCGCTTCTTCCGTGACACGACCTGGGCCGTCCACGTCCCCCGTCGGCTGCAGGAACTGCGCGTGGAACTGGCCAGGGCGAAGGACGAGCTCGCCACCCGCCTCGACCGCGACCCGACGGTGAAGGAACTGGCCGACCACCTGGACCTCACCGAGGACGAGGTCATCGAGGGCGTCATCGCAGCGAACGGCTACACCGCCGGTTCCCTGGACCTGCCGACCGATGCGGGCGAGACGACGGGGACGGCTTCGCGTACGTTCGCCGACATCCTGGGCGAGCCGGATTCCGCCCTGGAGACGGTGGAGAACCTGCATGCCCTGGCCCCGCTCCTGGAGGACCTCGACGACCGCGAGCGCCGCATCATCGAGATGCGCTTCGGCCAGGAGATGACACAGGCGCAGATCGGCGCCGAACTCGGCATCTCCCAAATGCACGTCTCCCGGCTCCTCACGCGCACCCTCGGCAAGCTGCGCGCCGGCATGCTGGCCTGACACCCCCCTCCCCCGGAGGGGCCCGGCCCCTGCCCGGTGGATCCGAGCCCGGCCCCACGCCCGACGGCGTGGGGCCGGGCTCGTCGCGCACCGGGCACGGCCCAGCGGTCACTCCGCTCATGCGCGACGAGGTGCCCTACGTCAGGGCGAGCGCTGAGCGCACCCGCACCCCGGTCATCATGGAGGCCTTCTCCCGGGCGCCTCTCGTGCTGCACGACGCCTGTCACGGGTGACCGGGCCCGCTCGGCGCCAGACCGCCGAGCGGGCCCGGTCCACGCCGTCGCCCGACGCCTCCCCGGCCTGTTGCGTCCCGCCCCGCCTGGCCTGCGTATGCCCCTACTTCACGGGGGTGAAGTCGCGGGCTCCGATGAATTCGGGCCGGCGGACGGGGGCGGCGAAGGGTTCCTGGGCGG